>JAAELZ010000838.1 GCA_024226105.1 Pseudomonadota bacterium
AAAGGCAAAGCCATTGGCGAGGTTGAACTTTACCCCTTGCATAACTATGCGCTCGGCCCCATTTGGGTTCAGTTGATAGATGCCGTTAAAATAAAGCTTTTTTAACGCTGTCTGCCTTGCATTGAGGTGTGTTTGTTTCGTAGAAAATACGCTTTATACCGGATTTATTGATGACCAATATTAAAAAAACTGACGAAGCGCCGGGCCTGGTTTTTCCCTGTTCGATCAACGTGAAAATTTTTGTTAAAAATCATTCGGATGAAGAAGCGATTATCAGGGAATTTGTCGCCGAACAGCTTGAAGCTCATCACCTGACCGGCTGGTCCAGCCGGGAAAGCAGTGGGGGTAAATATCTGGCGATCTCGGCGAAAGTTGATGCACAAAGCCGAGAGCATATCGATGGGTTTTATCAGGCTTTGACCGGCCATCAGCGCGTCATCATGCTCATTTAGCCCTCGCTCGCTCAACACGTTTATGCCGCCACGCATATTATTTCTCGGTGAGGTTGATTACCTCGATAGTTTGACCTGGATGAAGCAATTCACGGCCTCCCGGAATGCCGAAACGTCCGATGAATTCTGGGTTTTAAGCCATCCCGCGGTATACACCCAGGGCACCTCCTGTGACACACAACCCCAGGCTTCTGCTACGGCTATTCCAGTGCTTAAAACAGACCGTGGCGGGCAGATTACCTATCATGGCCCGGGGCAATTAATTATTTACCTGTTGCTTGATATTAAACGCCTCGCTATCGGGCCTAAACGCCTGGTCAGTAGCATTGAATCTGCGATTATCACATTACTGGCGAATTTGGGTATAGATGCCGCTACGCACAAAGGCGCGCCGGGGGTGTACGTTTCAGGTGAAAAAATAGCCGCGCTGGGATTGCGCATCCGTAAGGGGGCCTGCTACCACGGTCTGTCTTTGAATATCAATATGGACTTGTCGCCCTTTGAGCGTATCGACCCTTGCGGTTATGCCGGCCTGAAAGTGACGCAATTGTCGTCTCAGGGTTTATCGCTTTGTGAAGCCGAGATTGCAGATCAACTGATTGACTGTTTGATCGACGCGATATACTGAGTGAATTGTTCCGAAGTGCGCGCCTGATGCAAACGCTCAAGGGTGCCGATATCAGACCACAAGCCGGTATATAACTCGCCCATGAGTTGTTGTTCTTTGATGGCGGCTTCCAGAACGGGTCGCAGGGCGCGTTTACCGGGTTCAAGATGCTCGAACATGGCGCGTTTAAAACAGGCCAGCCCACTGAAGGTATACGCCGGTTGCGGAGAATGCTGATTACTCGATTTTAGAAAACCGGAGTCGTTCAGAGCGAAATCACCACCGGGGTGATGTGAGGGGTTTTCCACCATTACCAGGTGCCCCAGAATTTCGTTCATATCAATTGTCACAAGATGCTCTACCGGGTAGTCGCAAAGCACATCTGCGCTAATGACGATAAAGGTTTCGCTTTTAATCAGACCTAGTGCGTTGTGGATGCCCCCGGCGGTTTCAAGTGCTTCATCCGTTTCAGTCGAATAAATAATTTGCAGACCATAGCGCTGCCCATTGCCGATCTTTTCTCTAATGAGCTTGCCCAGGTGATGTAAGTTAATGATAACGCGATCAAATCCTGCTGCAGCCAGGCGAAACAGATGTATCTCGATCAGGCTTAAACCGGCGATGTCTATGAGCGGTTTGGGCAGGGTATCAGTAAGAGGGCGTAAGCGGGTTCCATGACCGGCGGCCAGTATGATGATATCCATTAATCAGGGTTAGAAAGAAAATGTGTGGTCAGATAGTAAAGGGGCTGTTTGGGTTGTTAATTGTTACTGCCGGGAGTTATCATTTACCTGAATCAGTCGCCTCAATGCCCCGAAGAGTGCGCAAGTAGGTCGTATAGTGTCGACATGGGCATAATTGGTGCCAATTTATACGACATCCGGGTTAGCTTTAAATCACGTTTCGCTATATTATAGCAGCCTTGGGTTTGCTATCGTTTTAGAACTGTTTATGTGGGCATGATTGATGTGTCTTATAAACGGCTATAAATGCAGCAATCAAAGAATATACAAAATCATCAATAATGTGAGAAACACTGTGCCCGAAACCAGTCCGAAATCTCTAGTAAAACCCCTTCAATTTTCGTTTTCTTTTCTGCTCACAGCAGCTTTGGTATATTTGCCGAATGCGGCCTTAGCCGCGAGCGATGATATCGGCTTTGCTGATAAAACGGTCTGCGCAGCACCGGCAATCCAGATTCCGGAGTTATTGAGATCCGCGCCGGAAGGGCCTGCGGAGAATCAGGAGATAGGTCTTGAAGGCGATAACATGGATTTACTCGACAATAACAACATTACCATGACAGGAAATGCCCAGATAGTTCAGGGCAGGCGTGGCGTGTATGCCGACAGTATTGTGTACGATCAGGACAATTATCACGCAGATCTCAACGGCAATGTCATCTATTATTCCGAGCAGGGCGATGAGATCAAAACCGATTCAATGCAACTGGATGTGGATACCTTTCTCGGTGAAACCGGCAAAGCCGAAATGCGCCTGGCGGATCGTAAAGGACTGGTCAAACAACAAAGTATAAATTATGTCGAAGATTACAGTATGCTCGCGCCATTTCGTAATCCTCGCGATCAGATTGAGAAAAGCGATAACACGGAAAGCGGTCCGCGTGTCGAAAATCGAATATGGGCAGAGAGAATCGAAATAGAAGGGCAAGATTTCCAGCGTGTACACCAGGCCAAGTACACCAGTTGCCCTGAAGGCGATGATGTGGCAATTTATGGCGATGAGGTTGAGCTGGATCAGAGTGAAGGCCTGGGCCGCGCCAAGAATGTCACGGTTAAATTTAAAGGTGTACCGATTTTGTGGGCACCGGCATTTACCTTCCCGATAAACGATCAGCGTAAAACAGGATTCCTGTCCCCTGTTGTCGGTGAAGATGAAAAAGGCGGTGCTATTGTTGCTACGCCGTATTATTTTAATCTCGCAGAAAATTACGATGCGACCCTGCGACCCGCCTGGTATTCTAACCGCGGCGGCCAGTTGTTTGGCGAATTCCGGTATATGAATGAATCCGGAAATGGTGCGATACGCGGGGAATTTCTGCCCGGGGATGACTTGTTTAATAATGAAGATCGTTATGGCTACGCTTTGGATTTGATGCAAAATTATTCCAATGGTTGGGGTGTGCAGGTTGATCTGGCGGATGTTTCCGATACCTCTTATCTGAACGATTTTCGTAATGATATTAACCTGACCAGTAGCACCCACCTGCAACAAAGGGCACAGTTGAATTACAATAATTCATACGTGTATTTCAGGGGTACGGGATCAATGTATAACGAAGTGGCACCGAATCTGGCGGTAAGCAACCCTTATGATCGATTGCCGCAGCTTGAATTTGGGGTTAGATCACAAACCTATGGCGCCTTCGAGTTAGCGTTTGATTCCGAATTCATCACCTTTGACCATGACGATGTAGACCACGTAACAGGAACTCGCGTGAATTTGATACCTTCGATTGAAATGCCCTATGAGCCTATTTATGGTTTTGTAAAACCCAAGCTTTCGTATTACCAAATTAATTATCAACTCGATAATCTGGCAGGTTTTACGGACGATGCGCCCACCGCAGGCGCCCCGATTTTCAGTGTGGATAGCGGATTGTATTTTGAACGCGATGCCTCATGGGGTGGTGAGGGCATGACGCACACGCTGGAGCCGCGTGCCATGTATGTTTATATACCGGAAGTCGATCAGGACAATGCACCTGTATTTGATACGGGCGAAGGGAGTGTCAGTAGTTATAACGTTTTATTTCGTGAAAACCGGTTCTTCGGTGGTGACCGAATTGGCGATGATAATCATATTGCACTTGGTTTGACTTCGCGGATGATTAGCGAAAAAACCGGTCAGGAGCGCATGCGTGCCAGTATTGGGCAGATGTATTACTTCGCAGACAGAGAGATTGGGTTGAACGCAGATGATGAGCCGGAAACCGAGAGTAAATCTGACATTTTTGCCGAACTGAACGTGGTATTGACTAACCAGATCGATATCAGGTCATTTCTGCGTTGGGATCAGGATCTCGGTGAAATGTCGAACACTACGCTGGGAATTGATTATGAGGCGGGTTACCGTCGTAATATTACGCTGGACTATTTTAAGAATAACCAGAGTTCAGAAGATCTTCGCTTGCAATTGGACTGGCCGCTGGGGCCCCGCTGGCAATTTAACACAAGTCAACGCTACTCTATTGAAGATGCGGAATTCCGCGAGAGCAGCTATGGCCTTATTTATGACTCTTGCTGCTGGGCAGTTGGCCTGAGGGCCTCTAACATCCTGGAAAGTGATGGCGAATTCAATACAAATTTTGTAATTACGCTCGAACTGGATGGCCTGGGTAAGATTGATACAGGCCTCTAAATCAGGCTATTAGTGAGATAGTCGGGATAGTGTAAGAATGAAGAATTTAGCTAATCAATTGATGGCTGCGCGTTGGCGGTACTCGCTGTTAGCTGCGTTTGGCGGTTTGTTTTTGCTGATGGCGGCACATGCCCAGGAAATTGATGAGGTGGTACTAATTGTTGATGATCTCGCGGTGACTGAGCATGAGTACAGCGTATTGCATTTCATCCAGACGCAGGCAGATACTTTCACACAGGTGGCACCCGAACTGGGCAACGACGCGACGGAAACCATTATAGATGATTTGTTGCTGACGGCACATGCGAAGCGACTCGCACCGGATGCGGTAATCAGTGAAGCCCAGATAGATCAGGCTATTAAAGGCCTTGCGGGTCGTAATCAATTAACCGCAGAACAGTTACTGGGCCAGTTACGAAGCCAGGGGGTGGATACGGAAATATTTAAATCAGGCCTCGCCCAGCGCCTGCTGGTTCAGCAGGTTATCGGTCAACGTATTGCCGGTAGCTTAAACGTGTCCCCGACCGAGATTCAGGAATATATCGATAATCGGCCTGAATTGCGTAATCAGGCAAAGAAAACCTACCGTGCCTCGCATCTTGTAGTTTCTGTTGATGAAGGTCTGAGTAAAAATGAAGTGAAGGCACTGGCCGATCTGGCTGGGGAGATTCGCGCGCGTCTGCAGGCAGGAGAGGACATAGGTGCCCTGGCGGAAGAATACGATTCAGTCAGCACCAGCGGAAACAATGGAGACCTGGGCTGGAAAAAGCAGGATGATTTACCGGAGCTTTTTGTGAGCGCGCTGGATGCGCTGCAGGTCGGGGGGATCTCTGGGGTTCTCGAGAGTAGCAATGGGTTTCATTTGCTGGTGCTAACCGATGTTAAATCCGCCAGTTCAGCACCGCAGGAGTACCATGTGCGGCACATCGCCAAAGCTCTTCCTGAAGAGGCAGATGGGCGTGAGCTGGCATCTCAGTTGAGGAACGTTAAGTATCAAATTTTGGCAGGGCTGGATTTCGCTGCGATCGCCCGGACACAATCAGATGATGCCGGTTCCGCTTCAGGTGGCGGGAATCTTGGATGGATTCGACTGGAGCAGATTGATCCCGCATTTGCACAGGCAATCCTTACGCTTGAAGTAGGATTGATAAGTGATCCGGTACGGTCGTCTTATGGACTGCATTTGATTCAGCTTCTTCAGGTCAGGAACGTTCAGGGCGTGTCGACACTCGAGTCACAGGTTCAACAACGTATTTTTTCCGGAAAACTCGATGAACAAATGCAGGATTTGCTCAATGATCTGAAGCAATCGGCGCTGATTGAGGTGGTCAAATCGTGAATCAGAACAGCAGTTTAAAATCTGCTATTTTGTCGCTGTTACCGCCCGCGCTTGCGGATGATCTGAAAGAGAGCATTGACGCACTCATCCAGGGGCAGTTCGAGCAGATGAACCTGGTTCCTCGCAGCGAGTCTGGGATACAGCAAAAAGTGCTGACCAAAACACGTGCTAAACTCGAGGCGCTTGAACAGGTGCTAGAGGATTTGGATAAGCAGCAAAAATAGACGCCGTTTAGCGGCCTGCAGGAAACAGGAAGTCAAGGAGGATAAGGAATGTCACTCGCTATCGTTCAAAGCCGCGCAGAGCAGGGAATATCTGTGCAGGAAGTCAGTGTTGAGGTTCATCTTACCGGGGGGTTGCCGCGTTTTTCAATTGTGGGACTGCCCGAAGCCGCAGTCCGTGAAAGCAGGGATCGGGTTCGTAGTGCGCTAATTAACTCCAATTTTGACTTCCCGCGCAAAAAAATCACCGTGAATCTGGCGCCCGCCGATTTACCCAAAGAAGGCGGGCGTTACGATCTTCCGATTGCAATCGGAATTCTCGCGGCGGCCGGGGTCATTCCACAAACGTCGTTGAGTGACAAGGTCTTTATCGGGGAGTTGGCACTGACCGGCGCACTACGTAAAACCCGCGGTGCGCTGGTGACTGGGTTGTCGTTAAGAAGCCGGGGTTTACAACTTTGCCTGCCTCTGGACAGCGCACAAGAAGCCTCAATGGTGCCCGGTTTAGAATTATTGCCGGCAAACCATTTGCTTGATGTCATCGCGGGTTTGACCGGGCAGTCTGCATTTGAGCCCATAACTGCCCCGGCTATGGTTTCCAGCCAGATTTCAAAAAACATGAATGATGTAAAGGGGCAGTCCTTTGCCAAGCTGGCGCTAACCATCGCCGCCGCAGGTGGGCACAACGCTTTGCTGTACGGGCCACCGGGTACCGGCAAATCCATGCTCGCCGAGCGTTTCGCCGGCATACTCCCGAATTTGTCTATTGAGCAGGCGTTGGAGGCGGCTGCGGTCGCCTCCGTCAGCAATGATGGTGTGGATACGAACCTCTGGTTAAAACGCCCGTATAGAAGCCCACATCACAGTGCCTCAGCGGTATCGATAGTCGGTGGTGGGGCCAGGGCATTGCCCGGTGAAATATCACTGGCGCATAACGGGGTGTTATTTCTGGATGAGTTTCCTGAATTTGACAAAAAGGTGCTGGAGAACCTTCGCGAACCGCTGGAATCGGGCCAGGTCAGTATTGCCAGAGCGGCATACCGCACAACGTACCCGGCAGATTTTATGCTGATTGCAGCGATGAACCCCTGTAACTGCGGGTATCTGGGAGACATTTCAAACCCATCCAGATGCAGATGCACTCCCGATCAGATTGCCCGTTACAGAGCCAAACTCTCCGGCCCCTTGCTCGATCGAATCGATATGCACATTGAAGTGCCGCGTGTGCCGCAGAAGGTGTTGTCTGCGCCGAGCCCTCAAAATGAACCGGGCAGTGAGCAAATCAGGGGACAGGTTGAAGCTGTACAGGCACTTCAAATTGAGCGGCAGGGCGTGCTAAACAGCAAGCTGACTGTCAAACAGATTGATCAGGTATGTGCGTTGGATAAGGCTTCGCAACAACTGATCGACCGTGCCATGAACCAGTTGGGCCTGTCTGCCCGCGCTTATCATCGGATTCTTAAGTTGGCCCGTTCAATCGCCGATCTACAGCATAGTGAGTGCATCAGCGAACTGCACCTGGGCCAGGCCATCCAACTCAGGAGCCTGGACAGGCAATAGTCTTTTTGTTTTAGTTTTGTATGAAGGTAGTCATAAGGTTTGAATCCAGTCATTATTCTCTTATGTGTTTGCTACAATGGCAGCTTATATGACAATTTATAAGCAATCGCCCATTTCCCCAAAACAACAAAAGCTCTCTCTCTCCATTTCTAGAGAGGGGGTTAGAAACGTGGTGCATGATGGATCTTAACTGGATCGAGGATTTTCTCGCCCTTTGTAAGTGTGAAAATTTTCGCATATCTTCGGAACAACGGTTTATCTCTCAGCCAGCGTTTAGCCGGCGCATTAAGTCACTTGAAGCCTGGATGGGGGCGTCGCTGATTGATCGAAGTAGCCAACCGGTGAAACTTACAGAAGCAGGCGTGCTATTTAAGCCGGTAGCGCAAGAGATCGCGCGTCTGGCGTATCTGTCACGTAACAATATCAAGGCACAAATCAGGGAAGAAGGGGAGAAAATTCGTTTTTCGACCTTGAGCACGCTGGCTCAATTTTTTATGCCGACCTGGTTGAAAGGCCTTCAGCCTGATATCGAGTCGGAGTTATTCAGCGTCAGAACCGATTTTGCCAATGTCGGAGATTATCTGTGCGCTCTGGATGAGGGTGCGGTTGATTTTTTTATCTGTTATGTAGATCCATCTGAAACGATTTTATACGATACAGGAAAATACGCATCGCTACATCTGGGCGTTGAGGTGTTGGTACCCGTTGTGAGTCCTGACAGCCAAGGCAATCCGAGGTGGTGGTTACCGTCTAACCCGGAGGGAGTCATCCCCTATCTTCAGACCCAATTTACGCCTTCTATGTGGCCGGTTCAACATCATCTGGAAAAGCGGTATGGCAATCTCTCATTTCTGCTCGTATACGAAGCGACCATTGCGACGGCATTAAGGTCAATGGTCGTTGAGGGCTATGGCGTGGCCTGGATTCCACAATCGATTATTGTTGATGATCTGGAAAGTGGGCGTGTGGTCCGTGCTGGCGACGAAAATGATGAGATTAAACTGGATATAAATATTTACAGACATTCAAATTTCATAGCGCCACAAGCTGAAAAATTTTGGCAGGTACTAGTACAGCGTCCAGATCATATTGACGGATGAGTTGGTTTCATGTTTGATTTATTACTGTGGCGCTAAGCCAAAATGGGCGTGTCTACAATGCCCCCGTAGAGCATCGATGCATTCCAGGTTATTGCAAAAATCTGCCTAGATCATGCAATTATTGCATGGATCGTATCGGATATAGCATTGGACTCGAATATATATCCAGCATACCCTGAGCGCCCACAATTAGGAGATATAAAATGAAATCAAAGACGGTATTTACATCGATCATCGCGGTTGCTGCGATAACATTGGGTGGCATCACCGCTGCTTCGGCAGAAAGCACACTCGAAATTGTCCAAAAACGCGGTCATGTACGTTGCCAGGTCGGCCCACCTTCTGCAGGTTATTATAATCTAGACGCTGAAGGCAGCTGGTATGGTCTTGATGTGCAGGTCTGTCGTGCAGTTGCCGCGGCAATTTTCGGCGATAAGGACAAATTGGAAATTCAGTCAGTCAGCTCTCAAATGCGTTTCACCGCATTGGCCAATGGCGAATCTGATCTTTTGTCAAGAACCGCTACCTGGACGATGTCCCGAGATACACAACTCGGCATCGATTTCCTGCAACCCAATTTTTATGATGGGCAGGGATTTACCGTTCACAAAGACAGTGGTATTACCAGTGCGCTTCAATTGAAGGGTGCCAAGGTGTGTGTCACGAGTGGCACCACCACTGAGCTTAATCTAATAGACTATAGCCGGGTTAATGATCTAAACATTAGCGTGGTTACATTTGAAGATTTTAACGTTCGTGATGAAACCTACCTAAATGGGGGTTGTGATTCGACCACCGGTGATAAGTCTTCAATGGCGGGTAATATGGCTGCATTTCCGGTTCCTGCCGACCATGTCATCCTACCTGAAACTATTTCTAAAGAGCCTCTGGCTTCTGCAGTCAGGCATGGTGATAGCGAGTGGAGGGATATTGTTTCCTGGGCTATATTTGCCATGATTAACGCTGAGGAGCTGGGCGTTACCAGTGCTAATGTTGAAGACCTGCGTGCCAATTCGGATAATGTAAATATTCGTCGTATGCTCGGCGTAGAGAGCAACCTCCACGAAGGACTGGGGCTTGACAAGGATTGGGCCTACAACATCATCAAGCAGGTCGGCAATTATGGTGAAAACTATGAAGCCTTCATGGGTAGTGGTGAACTGGGTATCGGAATCTCCCGGGAAGGAACCCCCAACGCACTGTGGACCAAAGGTGGCCTGATGTATTCTCCACCGATGCGATAACCTCGTTATTTGGTGCCGACCGGGAAACCGGCTCGGTGCCAGATATTCCTGTCGTTTTCCGGTGTAACAATACGGAGCAATAATCGTGCCATTGAGTGATAGTCGAAAACAGTCTGAACGCGCCAAGCCTGTCGAGAAGTTTAATATTTTTAATGATGAACGCGTTCGCTCAGTTTTTTACCAACTCCTGACAGTAGCAGTTGTTGGCTGGGTCGGCTGGTATCTTTTTACCACCACAGCACATAATCTCGAAGTTCGCGGAATGGGTTCCGGTTTCGATTTTATGGGCATAGAGGCGGGATTTGACCCGGATTTTAAACTCATTGCGTATGAGCCCGGGGTTGGAAAATACCGGGATATCTTCTTTATTGGTGTCCTCAATACGCTCTATATCTCATTTCTGGCGATCATCGCCAGCACCCTGCTCGGGTTCACTATTGGTGTCCTGAGGCTTTCCAAAAACTGGGTGATTTCCAGGGTGGCACTTGCCTTCGTGGAGATTTTTAGGAATACACCTTTATTAGTTCAAATTATATTTTGGTATACAGGGATTTTCTCCCTACTGCCAAAAGTCAGGGACAGCATTGATTTATCGGCTGGTTCCGAAGTTTTACTGCTCAATAATCGAGGGCTTTACGCCGCCTGGCCGATGCCGGGCGATCTATTCTGGATGACCATCGCAGCCCTTATTATCGCCATAATTGCCAGTTTAGTTTATAAGCATTGGGCGAAGAAACACCGTGAAGCAACCGGCAAAATATCCCCAGTTTTCCGAGTATCTGCTGCATTGATCATATTTTTGCCGGGAATGGTATATCTGGCAACCGGCACACCGCTGGGCTGGGATATTCCCATACTAGAGGGTTTTAACTTTGTTGGCGGCGCCACGCTATCACCTGCATTCCTGGCACTTTTTGTTGCCCTGACTATTTATCACGCCGCACACCTGGCCGAATCCGTGCGCGCCGGGATTTTATCGGTAAGCAGAGGCCAACACGATGCGGCTATGGCAATTGGCCTTTCGCGGAAACGAGTCATGTCTCTGGTCATTATCCCTCAGGCCATGCCCGCCATCGTTCCACCCATGATCAGCCTATGGATGAACGTGGTGAAAAACTCATCCTTAGCCATTGCCATTGGTTATCCTGATCTGGTCTCTGTCTTTATGGGGACATCGCTAAACCAGGTCGGCCACGCGATAGAAATAGTCGGCATGACCATGGCATTTTACATGTTCGTTAGCCTGTCAATTTCGGCTCTGCTGAATATATACAATAAACGTGTGCAACTCATCGAGCGCTAACCATGGCTATTATTAAAGCGACAAAAACCCCCGACAGAGCTGCACCTTTATCAGAAACCTCAATTATTGGCTGGCTGCGAAAGAACCTGTTCAGCTCAGCATTCAATAGTATTGTTACCGTCATTACCCTCTCTATTGTTTATATCACGGTAAGAGATTTGTGGGTTTGGGGTGTCTCTGATGCCGTATGGGTCGCTAATACTCGCCGCGAGTGTTTCGATATCAGCCTTGATGGTGCTTGCTGGGCCGGCGTGATTGCCTGGCTCGACAATATATTCTATGGCCGCTACCCGAGAGAAGAATTGTGGCGCATCAATCTTGGTGGAATCTTACTCTTCATCTGGATGGCACCGCTATGGCTGCCCAGGGTCAAGGGTAAAGTTTTGATTGGCATAAGCACGGTATTCCTTTACCCCTTCCTCGCTGGATATCTTTTTTCTGGCGGTGACAAGGGCATCTTCATGCAGATCATGATTAGCGCTGCGATTGTTTGCCTGATCATTAATACCCTCAATACAGCCATCGGGCTAATGACGGGTAAAAGCCTGGTCAAGTATCTGATGGATTTTCTGGGCCCCAAAGAGGTATCCGAAAAAACTGCGCACACGCTATTGTTTGGCTTGCTAGGAGCCAGTTTTATCGTTGTTTTCCTGTGGCAAGCTAGCTGGAACGTTGAGAGTGTGTCCTGGACAAAATGGGGCGGTTTGTTTCTGACTCTGGTGATTTCCGGGATTGGCATTGCTACGGCGTTGCCCGGTGGCGTCATTCTTGCCCTGGGTCGGCGTTCAAGGCTGCCGGTTATCAAGGCGCTCAGCACAGCATTTATAGAATTGTTCCGTTCGGTGCCTTTGATTACCGTACTGTTTATGGCGACAACGATGTTCCCCCTATTCATGCCCGACGGCTTTGTGCTCAATAAACTGGTTCAGGTCATCATTGCGGTGTGTCTATTTAATGCGTGCTATATGGCCGAAATTGTTCGCGGGGGCCTTCAGGCTATTCCTAAAGGCCAGGCCGAAGGCGCACATACAATCGGTTTGGGATATTGGGGTACCATGGGTTTTATTATCATGCCCCAGGCCCTCAAACATATGATTCCCAATATCGTTGGCAATGCGATCGGCTTGCTTAAAGATACCACCCTGGTGTCTATTATCGGGCTATTCGACATACTGGGCATGCTGCGCTCAATCAGCAGGGACACACCCTGGCTCGGGCTTCATAAAGAGCCGCTTATATTTGGCGCAATACTGTTCTTTTTCATTTGCTTTGCGATGTCAAAATATAGTCGGCGCCTGGAAAGAAAATTGTCAACTGACCACAAGAATTGATCGGCTAAGTCCGAGGAACAAAACATGACAGATACAAAAAAGCAGGAAACAGATAGCCCCCGTGAACAACTTGCATCTGCAATTTCCAGTGAAGTGATTATTGACCTTAACAAGGTCAATAAATGGTATGGCGATTTTCATGTCCTTAAGGATATTGATCTTGTCGTTCACAAGGGTGAGCGAATCGTTGTTTGCGGCCCTTCGGGATCTGGAAAATCGACGCTCATTCGTTGCATTAATCATCTTGAAGAGCATCAGGAAGGCAGTATCGTCGTTGACGGTACCACGCTGGACAAGAATCTTAAAAACATTGACCATATTCGTACTGAAGTTGGCATGGTGTTTCAGAATTTCAATCTATTTCCACATCTTTCGATTCTCGAAAACCTCATCCTAGGCCCTACCTGGGTTCGAAAAATGCCCAAAGCCGAGGCAGAGGAAACTGCCATGATGTATCTGGAGCGGGTTAAGATTCCGGAGCAGGCTGATAAGTACCCGGGCCAACTATCGGGAGGTCAGCAGCAGCGTGTTGCGATCGCACGTTCCTTGTGCATGAATCCAAAGATCATGTTGTTTGATGAGCCTACTTCCGCGCTAGATCCGGAGATGATCAAGGAAGTGCTGGATGTCATGGTTGAACTGGCTGAAACCGGGATGACAATGATTGTGGTGACCCATGAAATGGGTTTTGCAAAAACTATTGCCGACCGGGTCATCTTTATGGACGAAGGCGATATTGTTGAGGAAAATGAACCCAATGAGTTTTTCAATAATCCACAGCACGAGCGAACCAGGCTATTTCTTAGCCAGATACTCTGATCCTTGAGCTATTAGAAGGGTTCAATGAAAGTCAAAAACTAAGCCGTAATAAACTGTCAAATATTTGATATTTTAAATGAATATATTGCATATCTCTGACCTTCACTTTGGTTCTCGTCATTGGAAAGGAAATAACGAAATGCTGTTGGAAAAATTAAACTCCTATCCTGCAGATATTGTGATTAATACTGGAGATAGCACAACGGATGCTCTGGAAAGCGAGTTTGAGGCTGCCAGCATTTTTTTGCGTTCGATAACATGTGAGCATGTTATTTCGATCGTGGGGAACCACGATAAACGAAATATGCGCTCCCAGGATTTTTTTCAGGAATACATCAATAAGGTCGAGCTCATCTATCCACAGAATCCAGGGAACTGCACAAAAAACAAACTTTTTCTAGATGGAATTACGACAGGCATTAAAGAAAGGTTTACAGACATTAATTTTATTAAGAAGATTTCTATTAATGGGGAATCTATATTGCTTGTATGTCTGGATACTAACGAACTGTATAAAGATAATGGATATGTTGATGAAGAAGTATTGCTGTCTGTATCTGGCGAGATAGAGCAGTTAAGCTATGATCAGGTGATACTTCTTAATCACCACTCTATTTTAGAAACTGATTCTGATCCACTTTTTAACTCATCTCGAGTCATTGATTTCATCAGAAAACATAATATTCACCACGTTTTCTGCGGTCATACCCATAAATTGGCTTTGATGAAATCTATTGATTTGTATCACCAGTATTCTTTTACCCAATATAGAAATGGCACACTCACTTCCCACAGTCACTCCAGTGATACGAACATGTTTCTGTTTTATGAAAATTTGGGTAAAAAGGAGATGAAAATAAATCTGATAAGGATTTGCATTGAAGGTGATCAACTAATTTTTAAAGAGGCAGTCATTGCGAATGGCTAATTAGTCAGCCCTGAACAGGAAATCTCCTGTTCAGTTTCAATGTTTGAGCTATTACAACTTACAAATTGATTGACTGATCCGGACTATCAGTCAAGGGTGCTTGAGTACGCAAAATAAATGTTGACCCCTGGCGTACGCAGCAGGATGACAATTTGACTCTTACGGACTTTCATCTGGGTGACTTTTGACTAAGATATAATTTGGTCTTTAGTTCCGTACAAATTATCGACTAAAAAAATGGACACCGAAATGACACTTATCGGCAATATAAACATCACTGAATGTGAAAACCCGGTACGAATGACGGTCTTTGAAGAAACCGACAGGATATTTCTCAATCCGGAATTTCGTGATGACTGGCGTATCCGTACGGAGATCCGGCAACGAATCGAAAAAGCATCAAAGACCCTGCCCGATGGTTTAACTTTTATGATCTACGAGGCGTACCGTTCGCGGCAACAGCAGCAACGTCTCTGGGATCCGGTATATGCCAAACTCAAACATGAAAACCCGCAGTGGCATGCGGATGACCTGTATACCGAAGCATCACGTTGGATTTCACCACCAGATGGTTTTGGGAGTGGTCATCAAGCTGGAGCGGCGGTAGATATTACGCTTGCAACACTCGACCGTCATCCGCTTGATATGGGGACAAAGATGAATGAAAAATCTACACCACTTACAATGACGGCATCCCCGGTGGCCGATAATATCCGATTAAATCGTGACATCCTTATCTCCACTCTGGCCAGATTTGGCCTGGTGAACTACCCCGATGAATGGTGGCATTTTAGCTATGGCGACCGGCTTTGGGCTGAGGTTATCGGGAGAACGCAGGCATTTTTTGCGCCGATAGATTATGACTCAGAGGGCAGGGTGAAATCGCCCCAAATGAATGACACATAGAATTAGAAGCCCCGTGTTTTTCAAGAAATCCAGGGACAAAATTCTTGGGAGAAATTCTTGTCAGTAAAACCTATTAGGAGTAGTAGAAGTTACTAAGAGGTGCATCGCAGAAGCCTCTCCTGGTGGTGGTCATATCCTGTGTTCATCCAACTCACTACACCCTGGATGCAAGGCCAAAAACGTCATCGCCATGTTCGAGGCGGCAAAAAGGTTTGGAGACTATGCCGAAATTTCCGTTCATCCCATGGCTGCTCCCACCCCTCCGGACTGCACGCCAAAGCGGGAACGCCGTCAAACACTACGCCGAAAACGTCAGCACGGAAGTGGAGTTGGCTAAAATAGCTTTTCGCAATTGTCTCGTTAGGGTTGTGAGCAGTGCTTGATTTTGTCAGGTAGCTTTGCTTGCTGCTGGTAGAGCTAGATAAAGTTTGCTTGATTGAGCGTATTTTCGGGGGGTTGATGAGCCTATTAGGCTGCTTGATACTTCTTGATTTTGCGGTATGGGGTGTTTATCCTACTTGCACTCGGCTGGGTCAACAAGCATGATTGAAATTAATCCAGAGCGTCTTTTGAACGATCTCAATACTCTGCGCACCTTTGGCGGCGTCGGTAATGGCGTGGTGCGTACGGCATTTTCTGACGTGGATATAAAATCTCGACACTGGTTGGTGGATCAGTTCAGGGGCGCTGGCCTGCAAGCTGCAATGGATGGTGTCGGCAATGTTATCGGCGAGACCAGCGGTTGCGCCAGGGCACTTTTGATCGGTTCGCATACGGATACCCAGCCAACCGGTGG
>JAAELZ010000839.1 GCA_024226105.1 Pseudomonadota bacterium
CCGCGGTGATGATTCAGCGATGAAATTACGTCGTCCGCTGTCATTTCCTTGCCGTTATGGAATTCAACGCCCTTGCGCAGCTTGATGACCCAGGTCTTGGCGTCCTCGCTGGCTTCATAACTCTCGGCCAGTTCGGGTAAGAAACCGCCTTCATTGTCAATTTCGAACAGGTGGTTGCAAAAGGAATAGGCCGTGTTTTGCATAAAGCCGTTTTCGTGAGTGCTGGGGTCCAGTGAATCAGTTGTAGAACCGTGCCCGGTACCCATTACAAACTTGCCGCCGCGCTTGGGCATGGCCGCGTGTGCGGATTGCGTCAGCAGGCTGGTTGCGAACGGTGCCGCAAGTCCTAGCGCGCCCGCGCGTTTTATGAATTCACGACGATCAAGTTTTCCTTCCCGTGCCGCTTTTTCGAGATCTTTGATGTCCGTCATTCTCTATTTCCTCAGGTAATTATTCTGGAGTGTCCCTGTCAGGGGTCTTGTTTAAGTCGGAAGATTGTTAAG
>JAAELZ010000840.1 GCA_024226105.1 Pseudomonadota bacterium
ACAAGCTTTGTTCGTTTCTTTGGTTCTCCCAGGTGGTGCGATGACAGCTCGGATGGTCCGCGTCCATGAACAATTGTTACTTTCTCATCTGCTTCTGGTAAGGGAATTACGCAGCTTGGAAAGTGATACCTTTCATCGTCTGCTCCAGGGCAGGCCAGGGCTGAACCACCGAAAAAAAATGCAAAGAATGAGATTGCTATAAGTGTGCGCATATTGCGGTCTCCTGAATAATGAACGCTATAACACGAAACAGTTTCAGTCTTGAACCGTGTTTTCAGCTATCGAAGTGTATTGCGGACATTCACCTTTGTTCAAAATTGCAGCACTTTGGGCTCCAGCACTAAATCGCTTCGCGATACTTGGCGAGGGTTTTAGGCGTTTTTTTAGATATGGAAGATTTGCGGTTGGGGCGCTGAGTGCTGTTCCTTTGTGTTGAGGTAATTTTGCCTCGATAGACAGAGGATTTTCCGATGAACATTCCCTATTCCAAATCTGTAACACCCCTTCGCACGCGTATGATCGCAGATATGAGCGCGCGTACTCTGGGGCCTGCATCCCAGAAGAGCCACCTGCGAGCGTGCAAGCGTTTTGCGGCTTGGTTGCGGCGCTCACCAGACACGGCGACACCTGATGACGTAAAGCATTTTCAGCTTCATCTGATGGACACCGGTGCCAGCATCTGCACACGCAACCAAACGATGACCGGGGTCAAATTTCTGTTTCGCGTGACTTTACGACGGCTTGATCTGGTGGCGGAAATTTTTAGTCTTAAAGAGCCGGTGAAAGTGCCACTCGTTCTCAGCAAAAAGGAGATCAAGCGTATTTTGGCGATGGCACCTAGTCTGAAAGCGCGCGTGATGCTGTCACTGGCCTATGGCTGCGGGATGCGCGCCGGCGAGGTTGTTCGGCTTAAAGTCGGTGATATCGACAGCGCCCAACAGATCATTCGTATTGTGCAGGCCAAGGGGCGCAAGGATCGCAATGTCATGCTGCCGTTAGATATTCTGGGTCTGCTGCGCGAGTGGTGGGCGCAACGTCCAAGAGGCCAAGACAAGGATGTGCCCGTGCCCGAGCGGATCCTCTTTCCCGGCTATCGTAACAAACATCTATCAACTCGTCAGATATCGCGGTTGTTCAAACAGACCGCCCTGGAAGCCGGGATCACAAAGCCGGTCACACTGCATACATTGCGACATAGTTTTGCAACGCATCTGCTGGAGCGTGGTGTTGATATTCGGGTCATTCAAGCGCTGCTGGGTCATACCAAGCTCACGACAACGGCACGTTATGCAAGCGTTGCCACGGGAATGATTGCAGCAGTGGAAAGCCCATTGGATGATTTGAATGGGGTCAAGCGGAAGAAGGGCAAGAGAGACGCTTTGTAAGCCGCCTTGCCTCGGTCAGGGCTGGAGGTTGCGGATGTTTTTCGCGACCATGGTGCTGCCTGGCGCGCGGCCAACACTGGTCGCGTCAGTTTGAACCAATTGAAAGTGATGTCTGCGATTGAACGCTGCCGTACTGCTGCGCTTGGCGGTCATGTCGCGCGTTGCGAAGACTGCGCACACGAGCACATTGCTTATAATTCATGCCGCAACCGGCACTGCCCAAAGTGTCAGGCGAGTGCTGCAAAGGCATGGCTGGCCGCAAGGGAGGCAGAACTGTTGCCTGTGCGGTATTTCCACCTCGTCTTTACGTTGCCAAAACCCATCGCTGACATCGCGTATCAAAACAAACGGGAGATCTACAACCTGTTGATGCGCGCGAGCGCAGACACGGTGATCAAAATCGCGTCGGACCCCAAACACCTTGGCGCCCGGATCGGCATCACATCGGTGCTCCATACCTGGGGATCGGCAATGACGCACCACCCGCATGTGCATTGTTCCCCTTCAGCATTCATGAGACAAACTATTGAGTTTGCCTAAGAGATGATTTTTGGTTCATCGTAGCCTTCAAGGAGCGAAGATGAGACACAAATCAGGAACCCGAGGATCGGGTTCAGAGAAATTGATCCGGACAATCAAACGAAAGACACGTCGCCAGTATAGTGCAGAGGAAAA
>JAAELZ010000841.1 GCA_024226105.1 Pseudomonadota bacterium
AATCCCGGCGTCCGGCTGTCTTGAACCGAATATCGTACCTTGTCTCGATTGCCGGCTGTGACCACCTTGGCCGAAATCATCAGCAACCGGAGTCGAGCAATTCTAACCGTGTTGGTCCTGATGCCTGTCAACGCCTGATCATCACGGGTTGCATTAGTTGACCGTACACTGCGATCGGCAAGGATCTTCATATAGCGCCAGATGTTGTAGGCCAACATGACGATCTGAAAATACGCATAGTTGCTTTTGAATCGCGAGGATGGAATCGCATCCAGACCTTCCCGCTTGGCTTCACCGACCAGATTCTCGACATCTGCCCGTTTATCATATTCGCGGATCACCTCATGGGCCTTGCGTTCTATACTCGTACAAAAGATCCGATACTTGTAGTGGTCGTCTTCAAACAGTGCCAGCTGAACACCTTGGTCTGAAGCAACCGCAGTTGCTATAGGAATACGCATGGCCACAAATCGGCAGGGCGCTTTCCAGCCCTGTGGTTGATACCAACAACTATTGTATTGATAGGGTTCTCGCTTTTTCGCCTGATACCAACCGTCAGGATCAAATACCGGATTGCACCGTTTATTAGCGATAATAAAATCCAGCTTGGCGTCGAGGCACGCCTGGACGCTTTCCCTACTTTGAAATTCCCCGTCAGCACGAATCAATATTTCCTGAACGCAATCCGGCAGGCATCTCCTGACCTTTTTGATCAACGCAGCCGTCTCCTTGCCGGTGATCGTTTCACCCTTGCGCAGGTTACCCACCAGATACTCACGGCTTTGTTGGATAAAGCACAAAACTGGTCGATAGCCTTTCTTGCCACGATTTTTTGTATTGTGCCCCTTACGGCCGCCTTGCTGGTTGCCGAACAGAGTCTCCACTGTCGTATCAATGTCCACACAGACGCGATAATAGCTCAAGTCGCACAACTGCCAGGCACGCTGGCGCATCAACGCCATCAGCTGAACCAACGCGTTAGCCTGGTTGATTCCCAGGCTGTTGACATAGCGCCAGAAGGTGGAAGCCACCGGCAGGCGACGCAACTGGAAAAATCCGCACAGCAGGGCATCAAGCCGAAGATAGCTGAAATGCCAGATCCGGTTAAAG
>JAAELZ010000842.1 GCA_024226105.1 Pseudomonadota bacterium
CATAAATGTCGCTTTGGCTCAGCGTTTGCCGGATTTTTCCGCCTTGTGAGAGCAGTAAGCCACCGCCTAAAACCAGGCCCAGAATTAAAACGCTCACAGCCGCTCTGCTGCGCCGACGGGCCCAATCAAAGAGCATGATCACTACCATCACAGCACCGCCCGAAAACAGGGCAAATACAGGGCCGCGTGAAGCTGATTTGATAATGGCGAACACGGCGATCAACATAGCGATCATTAACAGCAAACGAATCGTTAACCCTTTGCTACCACCTGACATTTCTCTCCCTGTAAACAAGCAGGCGGCGATAAACAAACCGAACACGGCCAGGTTACCGAGATAAATCGGGTTCCCAAGCGTTGAAATGCTGCGTTTTTCAGAATCAAGCAAACCGATTATGCAAACCAGCGAAATGATAATAGTGAGATTAAGCAGCATAAACCGCGAGCGCTCGCGGTTAATCACCATCAACAGGCAAAACAAATACATCGCCCAATGCATATAGTCGATAAGGCCGTCCATGCGCTCCCAGTTAGACCAGAAGGAGCGGTAAGCATCGATGCCAAAGAAATTACATGCTGCTGTCCAGAGTAAAAACCCCAATAGCGTGCAGGTCAACACTCGAGGAGCACGGGCCGGCCTTTTCGCCTCGAAACCGGAACCTACACTCGCGATTCTCAGGATCAGGCTGAGCGCAAACGCGAACTCTACAACAGAACGAAATACCCAGGACTTGCCCGTGGTATACGGAAACAGCATCTCGCTATCGAGCCATAACAGACTCCAGGGAGCAATCAGGCACAGTGCGTAGACCAGGCTGTTGATTGAACGCAGCGACATTTGGCACCTATATCTTTAGGGCATCTTTATTAATTCTGGATGCGCCATATTAAGTTTAGAAAAACTTAAGTTCAAGGTGCGAGCCGCACGTAATAGCTGGCTATTGCGAAGGATTGGTACGCAGAGATTGAGTTTTTCTAATTTAAGATGGTCATTCATGAATTATTAGAGGTGCCCTTTAGTTGCCGGGTTTCCGCGTGTGCATCTTTA
>JAAELZ010000843.1 GCA_024226105.1 Pseudomonadota bacterium
GCCGATTGCTTTATGGGGCGAGGACAAATGGCTGACAACCACGGGCAAACTGGTTGCCTTGCCTTTACCTCCCAATGTCGCACTTCCCCGACTAAGCGGCCCGTCCAGTGAGGTTAATCAGGTATGGCCTAAATATCAGAAATGGGCCGCATTGTTTGCGCGTAACGGTCTTCGCTTGAGTAAGCTGAATTTAAGCCGTCAGCACCTGTACACGCTGGATCTTGAATACACCACCCGGCGTGAGAACGCCATTAAGGGTTTCACGATGATCCTTTCGGAGGCCAATGCGGATTCGCAGCTCAATGCTTTTCTGGAAAGTCGACGCCAGGCCCTGATTGAGTATCCGGGTTTGATTAAGGCCGTCGACTTACGTTATCCAAGTGGATTTTCAGTCAGCCTCTATGAAACTGAAAAACTGGTGAAAACCGATAATTAGACCATGGTAAAGAAAACAGACAATAACCTGATAGTTGGCCTGGATATTGGAACCTCAAAGGTTCTGGCAATCGTTGCTGAGGTCGATAATGAAGGTAAAACACTGGAAATTATCGGTGTTGGGCATCATCCGGCCAAGGGTTTGCGCCGCGGTGTAGTAGCCGATATTGAATCTACGGTTTCTTCGATTCAGCGCGCGATCGAAGAGGCAGAACTTATGGCGGGTTGCGAGATCCTTTCGGTATATGCGGGAATCGCGGGTGCACACATTAACAGTTTTAATTCCCACGGTGTGGTTGCGATCCGTGATGGTGAGGTGACTCAGGAAGATGTTGAACGCGTGATAGAAGCGGCACAGGCGATGGCGATTCCAAATGACCAGAAAATCTTGCATGTATTGCCGCAGGAGTATGTGATTGATGGTCAGGACGAGATCAAGGAACCAATGAGTATGTGTGGAGTGCGGCTGGAGGCCAAGGTACACCTGATTACGGGTGCCGTAAGTGCTGCTCAGAATATAGTGAAATGTATCAAACGTTGCGGGCTTGAGGTCGATGACATCATCCTTGAGCAGCTTGCATCAAGCGAATCAGTATTGACGGATGATGAGCGGAACCTGGGAGTATGTATGCTGGATATTGGAGGCGGTACCACGGATATCGCGATATTTCAGGGTGGCACGATTAAACACACTGCGGTTATTCCGATTGCGGGAGATCAGGTAACCAATGATATCGCCATCGCGATTCAGACGCCAACTCAGGCGGCTGAAGAGCTAAAAAAGAAATTCGGTTGTGCTCTGGCGGGGCAGGTCGGTGAAGATGAAAGTATTGATGCGCCCAGTATCGGCGGCAAGCCGAGCAGGAAGTTACTACGCCACAATCTGGCGGCGGTTATTGAGCCGCGTATGGAGGAAATCTTTGTGCTGGCACAAAATGAGCTTCGGCGCAGTGGTTTTGAGGGGATCGTAACTTCGATTGTGATCACCGGGGGTAGTGCAAAAATTGAAGCAGCGGTTGAACTCGCTGAGGAAGTGTTCCATATGCCCGTTCGCCTGGGGTTGCCAAATTACGAAGGCAGCCTGAGCGAAATGGTATTGAACCCGATCTATGCCACTGGCACTGGATTGGTCAAGTTCGGTCATAAAGGTATTGGCCGAATAAAACGTAAGGAGAAAAAAACAAGCACTTTTAGCGAAGTACTTGCAAGGATGAAAGGTTGGTTTAAAGGGAACTTTTGATGATTTACTTGAAGGTAAATTACTTTATTAGTGGCAAATGCAGAGGTAAAAAAAATGTTTGAACTTTTAGATTCAGTCGGCTCACAGGCCGTAATTAAGGTTATCGGGGTTGGCGGCGGTGGAGGTAACGCCGTTGATCACATGATGAAAACCAGTATAGACGGCGTAGATTTCATCAACGCCAATACAGATGCACAGGTATTGGATACCTCGCTTGCGGATACGACTCTGCAGTTGGGTGAGGCGTTGACCAAGGGTCTGGGCGCGGGTGCGGATCCGGATGTGGGTCGCCAGGCGGCGATGGAAGATAGAGATCGTATTGCTGAAGCCATAGATGGTGCAGATATGATATTCATTACCGCCGGTATGGGCGGCGGGACAGGCACGGGTGCGGCACCGGTGGTAGCAGAGCTTGCGCGCGAAAAAGGTATTCTAACCGTTGCTGTTGTGACCAAGCCGTTTCAATTTGAAGGTAATCGCCGTATGAAGCTGGCTGAGGATGGGCTTGAGGATCTGCAAAAGCAGGTTGATTCCCTGATAACCATCCCCAATCAGCGGGTGCTGGAACACATGGGCGGCGACGCGACCATGGTGGATGCATTTGCCGAAGCCAACCAGGTATTACAAAACGCGGTGCAGGGCATTTCTGAACTGATTACTCGCCCGGGCATGATCAATGTGGATTTTGCCGATGTTAAAACCGTGATGTCAGAAATGGGAATGGCGATGATGGGCTCTGCCTCCGCGGTGGGCGCGAATCGTGCGGAGGAAGCGGCACAAAAAGCAATATCCAGTCCCTTGCTGGAAGATACGGATTTGCATGGCGCAAAAGGCTTGCTGGTTAATATTACCTCCGGCCCGGATCTGACCATCGGAGAGTTTTCCAAAATAGGCGAAATGATGCACGAATTTGCCGGAGAAGATGCCGTAGTGGTAGTGGGCTCAGCGGTAGATGAATCGATGCAGGGTGCGCTCCGCGTCACCATGGTAGCAACCGGTCTCGGCGATACCATGGAAAAGATCAAAGCGCCTGAAACTCCCAAGCTTGAGAAGACGACGGTACGCAACACACCCCAACCGGTTTTAAATGGGCCTGAAGTTGGCAAGACGAAAATTCGTCAAACGGGTTTTGTGCCAAACGGACCTTCACGCAATAGCTATGACGGTGGTGCCCGAGTTGCCGGTGGTGGCCCGGACTATACTGATCTGGACGTGCCCGCGTTTATTCGTAACCAGCAAGCCGATTAGGCGTAGCCGCCATTCGGTGTATCAAGTGCCCGTAGAGTGATTAATTTCTCTGCATGCCACGCAGTCTGCGGGCACTTCTTTGTATTTCAGTTGGCCCTGATTTAAGCTTTCAGCAACTGTTCACTTTCTCTCTTTCGTAATCTACGTTTTCTGAACCCAGTTCTAATCATGCAGCCATTCGTGCGCGCATGCCTTAGTGACCGCATCATACGGTGACTGGCGTACCTGGCCATGTCGCTTCATCCTGAAATTGACAAAATCTCGTTGTTCCGCAAAATGTAAAAAGGGGTTACCTTCGGCCTGTTCCTGCATACTCGATGTCGTTTTAACAGCGTAATTGTGCCCCGGTAGTATTTCAGTCGCGGCAGGAAGATCGTTTTTCATTTTATTCAGGGTGTCA
>JAAELZ010000844.1 GCA_024226105.1 Pseudomonadota bacterium
GCGTATTGAGTCGGCTGATGGGGAAGTGACGTGGATGCCGGAGTCGCGTGATATAGTACGGTATTTGGGTTCTTTGCGAGGCTAAGGTTTATAGTAGGTGTTATCTGTGTGTGGACTATTCGTGTTGGTTCTGTCATTTTAAGGTGTTTTTGCGGATGCGCTGGCGCTTACTTTAAAAGAGGTACGCTCACGCGCCCTTACTTTTTGTGTCGCCAAAAAGTAAGCGCCAGCGCATCAGCGAAAACATCACAAAACGACATTCGCAACACGTCAGCCCAAGAAAACAGGCACCTAAAGATAAACCGCAACCTCAATCAAATTCAAATCCGGGTCCCGAAAATAAAAGGACTCAATCGCCCCTGTCGCCCCGGTCCGCTTCACCGGACCTTCCAGAATCTCCACCTCTAAACTCCGCACATGATCCATCGCCAGCACAAGGTCATTCTCGCTAATAAAGCACAAATCCTGTGAGCCGGGCAACGGCGTATCTGCCCTGGGATCAAACTCATTGCCATATTCATGCAGGTTGATTTTTTGTTGCCCGAAATTTAGTGCGATGCGCCCGTTGCCGAAAGTCTGGCTTTGCATGCCCAGTACCGATTCATAAAACTGGACGGTGGCTGTAATGTTGTTGACCGTCAATACGATATGATCAATGCGCGAGATGTTCACGGTTCAGGTCTGGCTGGCGCGTATTTTTTTTAGCAGGGAAGTCGTAGATCGTTCAAATTCGAAGGCAATAGAATAACATTGTCCACCCCGGGCCTGAACCTCTTTGCAGCCCACGATGGATTCAATCGGCCAGTCGCCGCCTTTGACCAGGATATCCGGCTGGCAGCGGGTGATCAATTCCAGGGGGGTGTCGCTATCAAAGCTGCAGGTTGCGTCGACGCAGCCCAGAGCTGCAATAACCGCCAATCGATCCTGAAGGCTATTCAGCGGGCGGTCTTCTCCTTTGCCCTGGCGCCTGACAGAGTCGTCTGAGTTTAAGGCCACCAGCAGGCTGGCACCTAGCGCGGCGGCCTGTTGCAGGTAGCTTACGTGCCCCCGATGCAGAATATCGAAACACCCATTGGTGAAAACCAGTGGGCGGGGAATGGCTTCCAGCCAGTCTCGTAACTCCGGGCCGGTGTTTAAGATGTTGCTGTCCTGATGCGCCATTCCCGGAGTCTCAGTTATATTTTAGCCTGGTGACATAAAGATTTTTACAATACGTAGCACGCCGCCAACCTGCTTTGCGAGGTTGACAGCAGTCTCACCCTCGTCGGGTTCCACGATGCCCAGCAGATAGACAATACCGCGTTCGGTTACCACTTTAATATCGCTTGAGTCGATACCTTTGTCGCGGATAAACTCTGTTTTTACTTTTGCGGTTATGAGTGTGTCATTGCTGCGGCTGGTCAGCGAGGTTTTGCCCAATAGTTCAAGTTGATTTACTACCTGATCAACGCCCTGGTAAGCATTGGCAATCTGTGCTGCACGAAATTTTTGCTCATTGCTGTTGACTTCACCTGTCAATAAAACTACGCCATTGACCACCGTAGCATTGATGTGCGTGCTGCCATCCAGCGTCGGGTCGGTGACAACGTCTTTAAATATATGGGCTTCGATAACATTGTCATCAATGAGTTTTCCGAACGTGCGATCATCTTTTACCACGTCGATAGTGGTGACAGCCACCACCCCGACGGTTGCCGTTAAGCAACCGGTAAGGAGTAAAACTAAACCCGCTAGCAATGCCTTGAGGCTATGGTTGATGGTGGTTTTTTCGAGTCTCATCTTGTTTCTCCAAATAGTTGTTGGTCAATTAAGTCGCACAGGCAGTGGATAATCAGGCCGTGCACTTCCTGAATTCTAGCAGTTTCATCGTTTGGTACGCGCAGTTCAATGGCATTTTCCTGGAGTAACCGGGCAGCGCCACCTCCGGTTTTCCCTGTCAGGGCAATGACGCGCATGTCCAACTGGTTTGCCGCCTGAATGGCGCGGCTAATATTGGCTGAGTTTCCGGAAGTAGTGAAGACCAGCAGCATATCGTTTTCTTTGCCCAACGCTTCGATCTGTTTACTAAAGACATACTCAAATGCAAAATCATTGGCGATTGAAGTGAGTGCTGATACGTCAGAATTGAGTGCGATTGCGGCCAGGGGTGCGCGCTCCAAAACGAATTTGTTTAGCAGTTCGCTGGACAGATGCAGGGAGTCGGCGGCTGAGCCGCCGTTACCGCAAATCAGTAATTTTCCGCCTGCCGCCAGTGTTTCAGCCATTGCGGTAGCAGTATCTGCAATTTTTGCTTTTAATGCCGGCAGGGTAGCGCTCAATGCCTGTTGGCTACGCGCAAAATGTTGAGTTATCCGGTCGTCGGGGTTCATTGTCATCAAGGTGTTTTGGCTGGTTAATCGGCCCAAAAAGCGTCTTTTATCCAGTTTATGATTGGCGCTTTGAGTGTACCGCTGATCTCGATGATATCAAAACGACAGTCTTCAAAGTGAGTTTTGTGATGCTTCTGTATATAGTATTCGGCCGTATTAATCAGCTTTCGCTGTTTACCTGGGGTAACACTTTCCAGCCCGCCGCCAAACGCTTGTGAACGACGCAGGCGAACTTCAACGAAAACCCACTCCTCGCCATCGCGCATTACGATATCAATCTCACCATAACGACTGCTTACATTCTGTTCGACGAGTATTAAGCTCCGCTTAACAAGGTAGTCTAGTGCAAGCTGTTCGCCGTGATTTCCTTTGGCCCGTGTATTTTCAAAATCCGGCATTGTTACATTGAAAGACTACCGGGGGGAAATACTAATACCATCGGTAACATATTCTCCCCACGCAACGGCATGCCTCAGGTTACGAAATTCATCCATATTTAGAGACAGGGTTTGGGTCTCAAAATGATACCACTCATCTGATTGCAAATAGGCTAATTGCGAAATGGCTTCAAACGCAGCATAACCCACCGCATACAGCCGGTTTAAGGTAGCGCTTTTGTAGGGCAAATCTTCAAAAGGGATCTCTTCGGCCGGTACCTCAGGGTTTTCCAAAATGTCTTGCTCTTCGGTGGCTTCAGGTGGTGGAACCGGAAGCCCTTGTGCCAGTGCCTGGGCCTGCGCTTCGGCAGCCTCTTTTTCTGCCAATATTCTGGCTTTTTCACGTGATTGCGCCTCCACCTGCTTGTTCAACAGCCAGGGCAGGTCTGCAAACTGAAGGCCTTTTAGATCTTCATCGGTCAATTTGTTGAATTTGCCGTTGTACGCGCTGGAGGTGGCGTAGACTGGCAGGTCGTGCGCACGATAAAACTTTGCCAGAGGAATGACGCGACGCGCATCGAGGTTGTTGCCGGCCAGAAACATAAAATCAACGTCATTTCGTCTGCGTACGCTGAATTCCAGTTTGGTTCCCAGCAGGTTTTGCAATTGTTTGTGACGAACTTCGCTGCTGCTTAATTCGAGTAATTTCTTAACTTCATAGCTATGGTCTGTGCCGGTTGGCTGAAAGCGCTGACTATCAACTACAGTGCCACCTTTGGCTTCAAATGCCAGGCTAAAAGCTTCTCCGAGCCGCGTTCCCCATTCATTGTTTTTTTGCAGCACAATGGCGCTACGCATGCCCTGGCTGATGGCGCGCTCGGCGATTGCCGCAGCATCCTGTTCCGGAGATAGTGAAAGCCCCCATAAGTTGGGAATGCTATTGTCTTCGGTTGACAGTCTGCCCAGTAGTAAAGTGGATACGCCGGGGTTTGATGTGTTGCTCAGGTGCGACAGCATAGCCCTCGCTCCGGACCGGCCGAGCGGGCCGATAATGAAGTCAGCCCCATCATTGACAGCGCTTTGATAGTATAAGCCCACCAGTTCGGTTTCACTGCCAATATCGTATACACGGCTGTTGTCGAATTGACCACCTTTAATGACCGCCGCATCAAATCCTGCCTTAAATGCTTCGGCGGCACGACCGAGTTTTGAGGTGGTTGGTAATAAAAGGGCAATCTGCTGGCTGGAGACAGCGTTGCCAGGCCGGGAGGTGGCCAGGGCGTCGGCATGGGCCGGGTGTTGAGGGTATTGCTGTTGCCACAGGGAGATTTCCAGATCGTTTAACTGTTTATTCCGGTTTAAAGTTGCGAGCGTCAGCCAGCCCAGCAGATCAGGGTTTCCGATACCGGTTTCGTCTGCGGCAAATAATTGAGATTCTCGCGTCAGGGTGTTGAGGATTCGGCGTTGATTGCGTATTTGCGCCTGGCCGTATAGTAGCGGATCCAGCTCGATACGTGCGAGGACGGAGTGCCTGAAGTTCAGTTTCTGTGCTGCAATGGCGATATCCAGTTGTAGTAAACGTGCATAATTCTCACGGCTCACGGAATTGTTTCGCGGGATTTGCGCGAGTAGAGACTGGGCGCGATCTGTGTTCCCGCTGAGCAGGGAATAGCGTGCATGAATCAGCGCAAAATAGTGCTTTTCATTGCGATCGAGCCAGCTCGAGTCGATTTCTTCGAGCATGGTATAGGCTGTGGAATAATGCTGCTGATTCAGGAACAGCTCACTCGCTCTTAACAAAAGGGCATTGCTCTCTGCGGGTGATTTACCCATGGACATATCCACCAGTTCCCAGGGGTCCAGGGTTTCGTTGCTAATCGGGTTTTCAGCGCTGCTGATTAATTGTTCCTGGTCTAATGCATGGGTTGTGGCCTCTGGGGCTTTTTGTTGCTCCGCCAGGGGTTCTCTTTCAACCGCCATGGGTGTTTGAGTAGAGGCGCAGCCCGCAAATAGTAGCAGGGCGCTAACGAGGCTGAGGGCGATAAATAGTTGTCGAGGAAGCTTGCGGTGCATCTTAAGGGTTGTCACAATCGTTGCATATTAATTTAAGGGTAGTATAAGGTAGGAACCGTGAGCAGCAAAGTGGGTGAGTTATATATTGTCGCAACGCCGATAGGGAACCTGAAAGATATGACCTATCGTGCAGTGGACGTTCTACAGCAGGTTGACCTGATTCTGGTGGAGGACACGCGCAATGCCATTAAATTGCTGCAACACTACGGCATCCGAAAGCCCATGAAAGCGCTGCATGAACACAATGAGGAACGCCTGGCAGCAGATATCGTGAGCCAGATTGATCAGGGTAGTCGTGTGGCCCTTATTAGTGATGCAGGGACACCGCTGATGAGCGATCCGGGGTTTCGCCTGGTTAAGACCGCACAGAAAGCCGGAATTCAGGCGCTTACGGTGCCCGGTGCCTGTGCAGCGATAGCGGCTTTGTCGATAGCCGGTTTGCCCACGGATCGTTTTGCCTTTGAGGGTTTTCTGCCGGCAAAAGCAGCTGCACGTGAGCAGCGCTTGCAGATCCTTAAGGGCGAATCCCGAACCCTTATATTTTATGAGGCCAAGCATCGTATTGTTTCTTTTTTATGTTCTTTGCAAATGGTGTTTGGTGATTTGCGCAAGGTGGTGGTCGCGCGCGAGTTAACCAAGAAATTTGAGAGTGTGTATCATGGTGAACTACAGGTGGTAGTTACCCGGATTGCGGATGATGAGCAGGCGCAAAAGGGTGAATACGTCGTGATTGTCGAAGGCATGAAAGAGCAGGGCGAAGATGTGGATCTCGATGCTGTTCTGCAAGTTTTACTGCTTGAAATGGGGGTGTCAAAGGCCAGCAAGCTGGCGGCGAAAATCACCGGTGTGAGTAAGAACCAGTGCTACCAGCGTGCGCTTGAGATGCAGTCTAAAAAACGTCCAATGTAAAAGTCTATTGGGATTCGTGTGGATGCCCTGGCCCGGGAACCCGCATTTAGCCCTGTGGTCTCTGTGTCCTCTGTGTTTAAATACACACTCTTAAATATAATACCGGTCTTAAAATACAGCCAAGAGATGAGTAAATTCTGGAACCAGCGAACGCAGCGATTACAACCCTACGTACCGGGAGAACAGCCGCAGGATCAGCGCTACATCAAACTCAATACCAATGAGAACCCGACGCCACCCTCGACAGGGGTGCTCAAGGCGATGCATGAGGCGGTGGACGATGGATTGAATTTGTATCCCGACCCGGACTGCAGGCAACTCAAACGATCAATTGCCGATTATTACGCGCTGCCGGTCGAAAATGTATTTGTTGGTAACGGTTCTGACGAGGTGCTGGCGCATATTTTTGCGGGATTATTTGATCACAACAAATCTCTGATCTGCCCGGATATTTCCTATAGTTTTTACCCGGTCTATGCGCGTCTGTACGATATCTCTCTAAAGCAAATCCCGTTGGGTGCGGGTTTTGAACTCGATCTTGGCGTGTACCCGGTTGACAACGGCGGGGTGATTTTCGCGAATCCGAATGCCCCGACTTCGCTGGCGATCGGGCGGGACGACATTCAGGCTTTTCTTGAACGCAATACGGACTCCGTCGTGGTGGTCGATGAAGCTTACGTCGATTTTGGTGCGCAATCGTGTGCTTCTCTGGTAGGCGCTTACCCCAATCTTCTGGTGGTGCAAACGGTCTCAAAATCACGTAGCCTGGCAGGTTTGCGTGTCGGTTTTGCCCTGGGTAACCCGGAGTTGATTGAGGGGCTGGAGCGGATTAAGAACTCCTTTAATTCTTATCCTCTGGACAAGGTCGCACTGGCCGGGGCCAAAGCTGCCTTTGAGGACACGCAGGGATTTGAAACCGCACGGCAGGAGGTAATCAGGGTTCGGAACCAGGCGAGTACCAGGTTGCGCAAACTCGGTTTTGAGGTGCTTGATTCCTCTGCCAATTTTATATTTGCCAGACCGCATTTTTTATCGGCTGAAGCGGTTTATCTCGGGCTTAAGCAGGCAGGAGTACTGGTGCGCTATTTTAATGCGCCCAGAATAAGCGAGTATTTACGCATCACGGTTGGAACCGAACGGGAGATGGCCATGCTGGTAGAAAAACTGATTCAACTTAAGCAGGATGGTTAAAGCGAAACCAATGAAAGCATTCTTCTCAAATATTGACTGGCGCCTGTTTCTGGTCGCCCCGCTTGCCGCTGCGATTATTGCCCTTGTCTTTGCGCCCGAAAGAGACATCATGCTGATCAAGGGTATACCGGAATTTATGGCCCTGGTGCTGACGGGGGCCGCTGTTGCGGTTAGTGGCTTTCGCCTCAAGGTCGAAGATAACCCCCTGATGCCACTTTTGTTTGCTTTTTGCCTGGCCTTTTTTAGCCGCGAAATTCATTTCGCAGGAACGTCTACCGGAGTATATATCGCCGTTGTACTGATTGCGTTGTGGGCCTGGTGCTGGCGGGAACGGTTGGTCAACCCGGTTAATACCGGTCGCTTCAAATCCTGGTTATTTGCTGCGGGCTGGGCTTATTTGCTGGCGTTGCTGGTACAACGTCGATTTTTCAAGCACGTATTTCCAGACTCCCTGCTGGCCTGGGAAGGACATATTCACGTGCCGATGGAGGAGTGGATGGAGGTGGTTGCGCATGCCCTGTTACTGGTGACAGTGTTTAGCGGCTTTAGCGGGTCACTCAGGAAGCGGGCTTAATCAAGCCCGGTTACATATTTATCCGAATATCAAGTTTGGACTAAAATGCAGAGAGTACAGTCCGATCAATGGGGCCCAGCTCAGGTTTTATTTTCGCTTATTTGTAAAAACTGGAACCTAATATGACGGTTTAAAATTCTTGTTTCATTTCGGTCGGGTAACGGCTGGTATATACGGTGAGTTCAACTGCTCAGTTTTAACTTTTTGTCGATCAGTAATCTGGGTTTTCCGGTGCATGAAGCAGTGTGCCTTCATATTTTGGAAGATCATCATTCATGATTAACCAGGGAAGCCTGCTTTGGTAGTTAACGTGGAAAGTTGGCTTGAAATTCTCAGGGCGTTCTAACGAAGCCGCATAGAGGTGCATACCTCCCTCGTAGTGATCTGCTTCAAAACCCAGAGGCGAGCCACAGTTTTCGCAGAAGTGCCTATAGACGCCTTTTGAACTGGCAATGGTCTTCGGCATCAATCCTGACCATTTGAAGTTTCTAGACGGCACGCCGAGCCATGCGACCAATGGGGCAGCACAGTTTCGGCGGCAATCGTCGCAATGGCAGTAGCACGCCCAGGTGACTTCGCCTTCGAATTCCCAGGTAGTTTTTTTGCATAAACAATACCCTCGTGTTGTCATCGCATCTCTTCACTCTCAATCTAACTACAAGAATCAAAATACTATGATACCCATGGGAACGGGATAATTACTGATAACGACGGTTATTGTCGTAAAAAGATCGTTGTGGGGCACCTCTATGACCGCTATGGGCGGTCATTCGGACTGATTTTCGGGTTATCAAGGTTGAATGACCACCGCAAATAGTGGTCATTCAACCAACAGTATCATTGACGGGGAACAAAGCACGAGTAGAGATGGGTGTTGAAGAGCTGGAAGTCGTGGTGGGCCGTGGCTACTATAAAGGTGAGCAGATCAAAGCGAACGAAGATAACGGGTTAAAGGTTTTACAGTTTATTCACTCTATAAATATTAGCCAATTTTGCTTGCGAATTTAGTGACATTAGAATAATGTCGCGCTTAAGTTGATCGGGCGATCGCGGTGGCGATTTGCGGCATCGAGGAAAGTCCGGGCTCCACAGGGTAAAGTGCCAGATAACGTCTGGGCGGCGTGAGCCGATGGCCAGTGCCACAGAAAATATACCGCCTGCCGCTTTTAAGTGGTGAGGTAAGGGTGAAATGGTGCGGTAAGAGCGCACCGCGCGATTGGTAACAATCGTGGCAGGGTAAACCCCACTCGGAGCAAGACCAAATAGGAAACCATCAGGCGCGACCCGCGTTGGTTTCGGGTAGGTTGCTTGAGGTATTTGGCAACAAATAACCCAGATGAATGATCGTCCTAGACAGAACCCGGCTTACAGATCAACTTACTTTATTTTCTTCTTAAATCAGTTTAGATGAAGCCTTTATCTTGCTGATTTAAAACATAAGAAAACACGTTAAGCTTTCCTCTTAAAGCGCGTGTATCTCCTTGAAAAATCTTGACTTATTCTCGGGCACGACCTATATTCTCCTTGGGTGGTAAAAAGTGCATATTTTAGGAGTATTTAGGGTTTTTCAACATGTATCGTGGTGCTAATCAACTTAAAGTGGATGGAAAGGGCAGAATGGCCCTGCCGACCCGCTATCGTGAAGAGTTGGCTGAGCGTTGCAATGGCTCCATGGTGGTGACGGTTAACGCGACTGCCGATAACTGCCTGTGGCTGTACCCTATGGATGTATGGGAGCAGGTTGAGAAACAGGTTAACAAGTTATCAAGCATGAAGTCCGAGCACGTCAAATTTAAGCGGTTTTTTGTGGGTTACGCGGCGGATGTTGAAATGGATAAAACCGGACGTATATTGCTGCCGCCTGCGCTGCGGGAATTTGCGCAAATCGACAAACAGATTCATTTCGTTGGCCAGGGCAATAAATTTGAAATTTGGAACTCCAGTGACTGGGAGGCTGATTGCAACGAGTGGTTGATGGAGTCCGCGAAAGATATTGTACCCACGCCGGACATGGAGGAGCTTCAGTTGTGATCTCCGGGGCAGCGCACCAATCTGTGTTGCTCCCTGAAGCTGTCGATGCGCTGCACATGCGGCCCGACGGCTTTTATGTGGACGGCACCTTTGGCCGGGGCGGTCATGCCGGTCTGATGCTTGGAAGGCTTAATGAGCAGGGCCGTTTGATGGTCATGGATCGGGATCCCGATGCGATTGCGGCAGCCATGAAGTTGATGGGAGATGATCAGAGGGTGACGATTGTGCATGCGCCCTTTTCCAGTCTGGGTGAGAAATTGAAGGATCTGGGTTATATGGGGAAAGTAGATGGCATCCTGTTTGATTTTGGTGTTTCCTCGCCGCAGCTTGATACCGCCGAACGCGGCTTTTCGTTTCAGCGCGATGGTGCGCTGGATATGCGCATGGACACCACCCGGGGTCAAACAGCGGCACAATGGCTCGCCGCGGTGGGTTATTCAGATCTGGTCAGGGTGTTGAGGGTATACGGCGAAGAGCGGTTTGCGAAACGTATTGCCAATGCAGTAATCGAAGCCCGTGAAGAAACTCCGATCGAAACTACCGCGCAACTGTCCAGCTTGATTTCGGATGCTATCCCGGTGCACGAACGCGAAAAGCATCCGGCAACACGATCATTTCAGGCTATTCGTATTGCTATCAATGAAGAGTTGCAGGAGATTAGCACGATGTTGCCTGATGCGCTGGATGCACTTGCCGTAGGCGGGCGTCTGGTGGTGATCAGTTTTCATTCGCTTGAGGATCGACCGGTCAAGCGCCTGCTGCAAAAAGAAGCGAAAGGTGATGATTTTCCGCCGGATTTGCCAATACGTGCCGATCAAATCAAACCGCGCATCAGACTTGTCGGGAAACCCGTGCGTGCCGGGGCAGGTGAGCTGGAAACAAATCGCCGCGCCAGAAGCGCAATCATGCGGGTAGCGGAAAAGGTGCGGGCATGAAAAAGATCAGTTCGCAAGCTGTCTTTTGTGCCGTGTTAGTGCTGATAGTGGTCGGTAGCGCACTGACACTGGTCTCGGTACGTCAGCTCAATCGCCTGGCTTTTTACGATTTACAGAAACTCGAACGTGAGCGTGATGGCCTGTCGATCGAGTGGCGGCAGTTGATGGCGGAGTTTTCTACCTGGCGGCTTGAGCACAATATTGAAAATGAAGTGCGTGGTGAGCACAAAATGGAGCCCCCGGGGAGCAGCCAGATTCAGATCATTCATCTGGCGGCTGGTAAGAGCAAGAACGCTACAGGTGGAACTCTGCGATGAGGCGTCAGCGGGAGCAGCATATTCAACGAACTTTATTTCGGCAGCGCTTGTTGCTGGGTTTGGTGTGTGCCGGTTTTGCCGTGTTGGCAGTCAAGTTAGTGAGCATTCAGCTTTACGGGCATGATCGTCTGGTTGCTGAGGCGAATGCACGTCATATTCGGTCCGTTATACAGCAACCGGTGCGCGGGCCAATCTATGATCGAAACGAGCGCCTGCTCGCCGTGAGTACGCCGGTGGATACGGTGTGGGCAGAGGCACGAAGCTTTTGCCCTGCAACTCAGCAGTGGGGTGACATGTTGCGCTTGCTCAAACTTGATAAGTCGGGATTGAATAAAGCGTGCGCAAAGCGACAGGCAGGTAACTATAAAAATAGCTTCATGTACGTCAAGCGCCAGATTTCGCCATTGTTGGGCGAGCGGGTTAAGGCATTGGAGGTTCCGGGTATACGCCTGCAACGTGAATACAAGCGTTTTTATCCACCTGGTCCGGCGGTGGGTCATCTAATCGGATTTACTGATATTGATGGTAATGGGCAGGAAGGCATCGAAAAAGCATATAACCAGGGCTTGCAGGGTGTAAAAGGCCGGCAAATTGTGCATCGTGATAGTAAAGGAAGGTTTGTTGAGTTTGTCGAGCAGGTTGAGGCGGTAGAAAATGGCGCGCCTTTGAGGTTAAGCATTGATAGCCGTTTGCAGTATCTTGCGAGCGGATATCTGGAACAGGCGGTGCGTAAACATAAAGCCCGTGGCGGTAGCGCGGTAATGGTATATGCGCCCACCGGCGAGATTCTGGTGATGGTTGATTCACCTCAATTTAATCCAAATGATCGACGAACCTACGACCCCGATCATTTCAGAAACCGTGCGGTGACAGATGTGCAGGAACCGGGCTCGACAATTAAACCTTTTACCATTGCAACGGCGATTGAATCGGGCCAGTTCACGGCTGAATCAACAATTGATACGGGCGAAGTACCTTTTCGTGTGCCGGGAGGGCGAATTTCGGATACGCACCCGAACGGGGTATTGAGCCTGGAAAATATTGTCGTTAAATCGAGCAATATCGGGGCGGCAAAGTTGTTGATGGAAATGCCGTACGAAGGTTTTTATGCGACCCTGGACAAGGCTGGTTTCGGGCAAAAAGTAAATGCCGTACCCGCCGAAGTAAGAGGGGTGCTACCAAAGAGAACGCGCCTGATTGATCGCCTGACACAATCTTATGGTTATGGCCTGAATGCAACACCATTGCAAATTGCACGCGCCTATACGGTGTTCGCAAATAAAGGCCAACTCAAACCACTGACCATCACCCGACAGGCACAAAACCATGAACCTGAAGGCAGGCGCGTGTTTAGTGAACAGACCACTGCGCAGGTTCTAAAAATGCTTGAAAGAGTAGCCAGCCCGGAAGGGACAGCTCGTCGGGCACGCGTAGAGCGCTACCGTGTCGGGGGGAAAACCGGTACGTCGCGGCGCAATTCAGGTAATGGTTATGAGCAGGGGCATTACGTGTCCTGGTTTGTGGGTATGGCCCCCATGAGCGACCCACGCTTCGTGATGGCGGTAATGGTTGATGATCCAGATCCTGAAGCAGGTGGATACTACGGTGGCACTATTGCCGGCCCGGTGTTTTCAAAAACCATGCGCGATACCATGCGCCTGTATAACGTCACCCCCGACAATCTGGATGTGAATGACAGCGAACCGAAAAAAGTAGTGCTTGCCCGGAAGGCGGAATCAGGGGGGCAAATATGAACCATAAACTCAATTATTTGCTTGCGGGTCTGGATGTGTCGGGCTTGAGCACCAACCCCGAGATTCAAAATATCTCTTTAGACAGCCGGGAGATACTTCCCGGAGGTTTGTTTATCGCGCTTAAGGGTGAGCGGGTTGATGCGCGTATTTTTATCCCGGGCGTGATGGAGCAAGGCGCTGCCGCGGTGCTTGTAGACTTTGATGATCAGGCGACGGATGCAAATTTGCCTGATCAATTGCAGAACGTGATAAAGGTCAGGAACCTGCGCGCCGAGTTGAGCAAGATTGCCGCCCGGTTTTACAATCGGCCTTCAGACAAACTTAAGGTGATCGGTATTACCGGGACCAATGGAAAAACCACCATTGCCTGGTACCTTGCACAAATGCTTGATGTTTTGGGAATGCCGGCAGGAATTATGGGCACTCTTGGAGCAGGGCCGATAGAAACCAGGGGCAGGACGCAGCTGGATTCAACGGGTTTAACCACCCCTGATGCGGTGCAGGTACAAAAACAACTGGCGCGAATGGCTGAGGCTGGTATCAAGGTCGTGTGCATGGAAGTGTCATCGCATGGTCTTGAGCTTGGCCGTGTCACCGAGGTGGTATTTGACACCGTGGTGTTTAGCAATATCAGCCAGGACCATCTTGATTTTCATCAGACCATGGCACAGTACGCTGCCGCAAAAAAACGCCTGTTTAAAGGGGATGATTTTAGCCGGGCAGTGATTAATGACGACGATGAACTGGGCCATGAGATTTTGCAGATGCTGGGGGAAAGAGGGTTTAGCTACGGTATTAATAACGGGAATTTGCGTGCGCTTGATATCGCGCTCGCGCCACAGGGGCTGCAGTTTTCGGTTTCCACAGCGCACGAACAAATATCGTTGAATACCAGTTTGATCGGTGAATTTAACGTCTATAACATGCTTGCCGTGGTGGGTGCAGGCCTGGCGATGGAGTACGGCTTGAATGAGTTGGCCGAAGCGCTGGAATTGTGCGCTCCCGTGCCGGGACGCATGGAGCGTATCGAAAGCCATCAGGATCAGCCTGTTATTGTTGTTGATTATGCGCATACGCCGGATGCGCTGAATAAAGCACTAACCGCGTGTCGCAGTCATTGTGCGGGTTCGCTTGTGGTGGTATTTGGCTGTGGAGGTGATCGTGATAAGGCCAAACGTCCCCGGATGGGGCGGATTGCCCAGCAGTTTGCGGATGAGGTTTTTCTTACCGACGACAATCCGCGCAGTGAACAGGCGGCCACCATTATTACCGATATAAAGCGTGGCATGTCGGAACCCGCCTGGGTATTACATGATCGTGCGCAGGCCATATATGCGGCTATTGCCCAGGCACAGGCGGATGACTGGGTGCTGATTGCCGGCAAGGGCCATGAAACCCGGCAAACCTACGCCGAGCGCAGTGTTGAATTTGATGATCGCGTGCAGGCAAGACACGCGCTGGAGCGGATGGCGGCATGATGATGTTAAGCGAAGCCAGTACTGTCATGAAGGGCCACTTGAATGGATCAGACGGCCTTTTTCAGTCGGTGGAAATCGATACGCGCAGGCTTGAGAAGGACGCCCTGTATTTCGCGATTCACGGCGAAACTAAAAATGGTCACGAATTTATCGCTCAGGCAATGCAGCAGGGTGCGGCTTCGGCGGTTGCCGACGAGGCATTTAGCAATGCGGATACGACACGCCATGTTCGGGTTGACGATACAACAACGGCACTGGGCATGCTGGCTACATACTGGCGTGAACGCTTTAGCGTGCCGGTGGTGGGCATCACCGGTAGCAACGGAAAAACGACGGTTTGCAGAATCTTGAGCGGCCTGTTTAATGAATTTATCCCCGGTATAACGCCGCAGGGCAGTTTTAATAATCATTGGGGTGTGCCGCTAACCCTGCTTAAATTACGCCAGCAGCATCAGTCAGCTATTATAGAAATGGGTATGAATCATGCCGGAGAGCTTTCGTATCTAGGCAAAATTGTAAAACCTTCGATTGGATTGATTACCAATGCGGCCGCCGCGCATCTTGAAGGTTTGAAAACGATCGAAGGTGTGGCCCGGGCCAAAGGGGAGCTGATAGATTTTGTAAGCGATGATGGCACTGTCATTCTAAATCGTGATGACTCGTTTTTTGCTGAATGGAAAGCCCGTGCGGGTGCTAAAGATTGTCTGAGCTTTGGAGAACACCAGGAGGCTGATTTCCGTGTTCTGAGAGCCCGGGGAAATCAGCTTCGTTTGAAGATTAAAGGCCGGGCTTTCGATTTTGAATGCCCTTTGATCGGGCAGCATAACCGTCTAAATGCCGCAGCGGCGGTTGCGGTAGCGGTGGTGGCCGAAGCGCCGATAGAGGCAATCAAAACCGGCCTGAAAAGCGTTAATGCGGTGCCGGGGCGCCTTCAACCCTTTCAGGTGTCGCCCGAGCTTACGCTGATCGATGACAGTTACAACGCAAACAAGGCTTCTATGCGAGCCGCTATTGATGTGCTGGCGGAACAGGCGGGGAGAAAAGTACTGATTCTCGGTGCGATGGGAGAACTGGGCAGGAATTCAAAGCGAATCCATGAAGAGATTGGTGCCTATGCGAAAGCGAGTGGTATCGATTTCATGCTTACCCTGGTCGATCTAAACGATGTTGACTACCTGAGCGATATGGCAGCCTATCTCACCGGGTTTGGTGCGGGTGGTGCTGCCTATAGCGAAGTGGCGGATTTGGTTGCGAGACTGGAATTGCCCTCAGAGCCGACAACGGTTCTGGTCAAGGGATCCAGGTTCGCCCGGATGGAGCGGGTAGTCGATGTCATCAAACAAACAGGGGGTTCAAAATGTTGACCTGGTTTTTTGAATGGCTTTCCGAATACTACAGTGTGTTTAGTGTATTTCAGTACATCACATTCCGTGCGATCATGAGTGTGTTAACGGCATTGGTTTTATCCTTTGTGTTTGGGCCGATGATGATCCGAAAACTGAGCCTGTACAATATCGGGCAGACAGTGCGCGATGACGGGCCCTCTACCCACTTTTCAAAAGTGGGGACACCTACTATGGGTGGTGCATTGATTCTGTTTGCGGTGGTAGTGGCAACCCTGTTATGGATGGATTTAAGCAATCGATATTTGTGGGTCACGTTGTTTGTAACGGTCTCATTCGGCTGCATTGGCTGGTATGATGATTATCAGAAGTTGGTTAATAAGGACCCCAGGGGAATGGGTTCAAAGCTGAAGTTTCTTTCCCAGACCAGCGCTGGATTTATCGCGGCATACTGGTTGTACGCGACAGCGACTACGCCGGCTGAACTACAGTTCATTGTGCCTTTGTTTAAAAATGTGGCCTTTAACCTCGGCTGGTTTTTTATTCCGCTGGCATGGTTTGTGATTGTCGGCAGCAGTAATGCGGTCAATCTGACGGATGGCCTGGATGGTCTGGCGATACTGCCGGTGGTTATGGTGGCGGGGGGACTGGGTGTATTCAGCTATATGTCCGGCAATACCAATTTTTCTGAATACCTGAACGTGCCTTATCTGGCAGGCGCCGGGGAAATGATCATATTCTGTGCCGCCCTGGTAGGTGCGGGCCTTGGTTTCCTGTGGTTTAACGCTTATCCTGCGCAGGTGTTTATGGGGGATATTGGTGCTTTATCACTCGGTGCTGCACTCGGTGTCCTCGCCATTATCGTCAGGCAGGAAATTGTTTTGATGATCATGGGCGGACTGTTCGTTGTTGAAACGCTGTCAGTCATTATTCAGGTCGCATCATTTAAGCTGGTGGGACGCAGAGTGTTTAAAATGGCGCCAATTCATCATCACTTTGAGTTAAAGGGGTGGCCTGAGCCGCGCGTAATTGTGCGATTCTGGATAATCAGCTTTATCCTGGTCATTATTGGCCTTGCAACGCTGAAGGTAAGATGATGACGATGCAATCTACCAGCCGCGTTCGCATTACCAGCATCCCTTATAAAAAGGTTGCCGTGATCGGTTTTGGCGTAACCGGGCAATCCGTTATTCGCTATTTGAGCGACACCACCAGCGAACTGATCGCCATGGATACACGCGATCTGGCGGTGAATGCACGCCAGCTGAAACGTTTGTTCCCGAAAGTGCGGCTGGTGACGGGTGGGCTTGACCAGCATACGCTTGAAACCGCCGATATGGTCGTGGTCAGCCCGGGGGTTTCCATCCATGCGCTGGATTTGCGCAATAAAATCGGACCACAAACGGAGCTGGTCGGCGATATTGAGTTGTTTGCACGCTATGCCGATGCACCGATCATCGCGATTACCGGTTCGAACGGCAAAAGTACGGTGGCTACCCTGGTTGAAATTTTGATCAATGCAGGCGGCAAAGCGGCACTTTTGGGTGGAAATATCGGGGTGCCTGCGCTGGATTTATTTGAAAAAGCAACGCCGGATGTTTATGTGCTGGAACTTTCAAGCTTCCAGCTTGAGACCACAGATAACTTAAGAGCAGATGTTGCAGTGGTGCTCAATTTAAGTGAAGACCACCTGGATCGATATCCTTCCTATATGGCCTACACAGACGCGAAAGCCAGGGTGTATCGAAATGCGCGCAGCGAAGTGATCAACCGTGATGAACCCGGTACACCTCAAATTTTAATGCCCAATAGCGTCAGTTTTGGCCTGGCTAAACCACGTAACGAACACGAGTTTGGCATTATTACCGAAGCAGATAGCAGCTGGTTTGCTCAGGGCGACATAAAAATTCTTGAAACCGGGAAATTGGCCCTGCAGGGGCGGCAAAATTGGCTCAATGCGCTTGCTTCACTCGCTATCGTGACTCAATACGGCTTGCAGATCACCCCTGATATGCTGGAAGCAATGTGCACCTTTGAGGGTTTACTTGACCGCTGCGAGCAAGTTGCGAACGTCGAAGGGGTGTTGTGGATCAACGATTCCAAGGGTACCAACGTCGGTGCGACACTGGCGGCTATCGACGGGTTTGAGCAACCCAAGATCTTGATTATGGGCGGTCAGAGCAAGGGGGCAGATTTTTTGCCACTCAAGGCTGCTATGGGTGAGAGTGTACGTGAGGTAATTCTTATAGGAGAAGACGCGAATAAACTTGAAGCCGTGCTCATGGATGCAGTGAAAATTTCCCAGGCCGAGAGCCTCGAGCAGGCTGTGTTACGTGCCAGGGAGATTGCTGATCCGGGTGAGGTGGTGATGTTATCTCCGGCCTGTGCAAGTTTTGATATGTTTGAGAATTACAAGGCGCGTGGGGAAGCATTCCGCCAGCTTGTGAAGCAACATGTCCTGGAGCAGGATCTGGTGGAGGCCAGGACGTGAATTCGTCCAC
>JAAELZ010000845.1 GCA_024226105.1 Pseudomonadota bacterium
AGGAAAATAAAATCACGCGTGGCCTCGAGGTGGCGAATCGAGGGATGCCAATCCTGCGGTTCAACCGGATAACCCCCGATGCAACCGATAATATTGAAATACTGCGCAAGCTTGATAAACTTTCGAAAGTCCTCAATGTTGCCGGCCCGTCGCCCGCCTATGATGTCGGAACAATTGGGTGCAGAGCTCACTGAATCAAAAACAAGGTGGTTTCCACCGATGATAATGTTGTTTTCCGGATTGCGCGCATGAATGCTAATCTCGGCAGGGGAAAGGCCAATCAGGCTTTCGACCAACTCCGGATCGAAGCGCACACGCTCGCTTCCGGGCTCAATGAACGCACCGGCCTGTTTGAGGTATTGGCGTGCCTCGGGTAGCAAAAAATTAATGCCGGTATCGCGCAACAACTTGAGCGATGAGCGGTGGATTGACTCTATTTCATCTGCTGATAAGAGCTCGGTGGGCGCGACAGGGTTGATTAACTGCTGGCGGGGTAACTGGCTGAGAGCCTTACCCTGCTTGTTCTCCGTACGATTTTGACGAGTACGGCGACCGCGGCGTTGTTGCTGAGCTGACATGCTAAATACCAGGTGGAATTCGTTATGGTCGGCATTATCCCGCGCCTAAAATAATAATTCAGCGTCGTAGCGGTTCAGGGCAAAAGAACGTCGCTGTCAAAGAAATTAAACAGTGGTGTTATTGGGTTTTTTCCATCAAACTTGTAAACCTGTTTAACGTGCGGCTTAATAAAGCGATGAATTCAGATTCAATTGTCCAATTCAGGTCAATCAAGCCAAGACATTTTGGCTTTTTGATCGTGCCGCATTTCCCGCTGGTTCCGTATGCTTCAGCGATAGAAACATTGCGAATGGCAAATGGAATACAAGGAGAGGAACTGTACACCTGGGAGTCGATTACCCTAAAAGGTGGGCCCATATCGGCAAGTTGCGGGCTGGAAGTTATACCGAAGTGCTCTACCGCAGATACCACATCGTTTTCGACTTTGATTGTGTGTGGCGGAATCAAAATCCGTGACGCCTGGTCACCTGAGTTGGGTAACTGGCTTAAAGTGCTGGCGAATAAAGGTGTCGCGTTGGGTGCGGTGAGCAATGGATCCTACCTGCTAGCCAAAGCGGGTTTGCTGGATGGATATCGGTGCGCAATTCACTGGGACAGGCTGGCGACGACGCGTGAAGAATTCCCAAATCTAACCTTCAGCAATTCAATTTATGAACTCGATCGGGACCGTTATACCTGTGCGGGGGGGGTCGCTGCCATTGATATGATGCTGGAGCTTATTTCACTCGAGCACGGTAAGAAACTGGCGCAGGCAATAAGCGATCAGCTGGTGTTAGAGCGGATGCGCTGTACCCTGGACCAGCAGCGAATTCCCCTGCATCACGAGATAGGGACCAGCCAGCCGAAGTTAACCGAGGCCGCGATATTGATGTCGACAAATCTGGAAGAACCTTTGAATACGGAAGAACTTGCGGGTTACGTTGGTATTTCGCGCCGGCAACTGGAAAGATTATTCAAACACCACCTCAATTGTACACCTACTAAATACTATGTCGGTTTACGCCTGAAAGCGGCGCGCAGGTTGCTGACACAAACTGAGAAATCCATCACCGAAATATCAAATATTTGTGGTTTTTCATCTATCGGCCATTTCAGCAAATGTTACCGGGATGAATTTGGCCTGCCGCCTCGCTCTGATCGTTTGCGCCTGTTGTCAACGGACAAGTCCGGCGCTATTTTACCAAGCTTAAGTTGAGCGGATAGTCCTAAAGTGGTCAAATTGCCGGATGGCGGGAGCAACTTGATATCATAAGTTCTCAAGTTTCCGAGCCTTAGTGGCTTGATGGTAACAGTACGGTATGGCGCTATTTAAGGGTCATCGAGTGCGGTGCGGCAATCTAAATGTTCGAAGCGCCCCTGTTTTATAGGCCAACTCAAGCATTTAGATTGCCGCGTCGCTACGCTCCTCGCAATGACGGAACCTTTTAAATTACCGCGAGACGTGACAGCATGGGGGTGAGAGCAACTTTTATGGAATTGATAACGCAATACGAACCCGGCGAGTCGTTGAAATGGTATGTCAATAATTCATAAATAGGTGTCCATTTATGAACGTTATGTCATCGCCAAATCGATCATCATTACGTGATCAACGAATATAAACAAAGCAATGACCTACTCAGCGTTTAAGGTGATTAAGGAAGCCATCACCGGGCACAAAGGATGGAAAGCTGTATGGCGTGATCCGCAGCCCAAAAAGCAATATGACATCGTAATCATCGGTGGCGGCGGGCATGGCCTGGCCACGGCACATTATCTCGCCAAAGAATATGGGATCACCAATGTGGCGGTGCTTGAAAAGGGCTGGATAGGGTCCGGGAATATCGGGCGCAATACCACCATTATTCGCTCGAATTATCTATTGCCCGGCAATGAGCCTTTTTATGAACTCTCGATGCAGCTTTGGGAAGGCCTGGAGCAGGATCTAAACTACAACGCTATGGTTTCGCAAAGAGGCATTCTGAATTTGTATCATTCCGATGCGCAACGCGATGCTTTTAACCGACGCGGTAATGCAATGAAACTCGCTGGCGCGGATGCGCAACTCCTGGATCAGGACGGGGTGCGCAAGCTTGCGCCCTTTCTGGATTATGAGAACGCCCGATTTCCAATCAAAGGCGCTCTTATGCAGGCCAGGGGAGGGACGGTGCGCCACGACGCCGTGGCCTGGGGTTATGCCCGGTCCGCAGATCGACTGGGCGTGGATATTATTCAAAATTGCGAAGTAACGGGTTTTAAAATAGATAACGGTGTTTGTACAGGTGTTGAAACCAGCAGAGGGCCGATTGGCGCAAAAAAAGTAGCGGTCTGTGTGGCCGGCTCATCAGGCAAAGTGATGGCATTGGCCGGGCGCAGGCTTCCCATTGAAAGCCATGTTTTGCAGGCCTTTGTATCAGAGGGTTTAAAGCCCCTGTTGCCGGGCGTGATTACCTTTGGTGCCGGGCACTTTTATGTTTCTCAATCAGATAAAGGCGGGCTGGTATTTGGCGGTGACCTGGATGGTTATAACACCTATGCCCAGCGCGGCAACATGCCC
>JAAELZ010000846.1 GCA_024226105.1 Pseudomonadota bacterium
AATCCCGCTCAGGCGATGTATCACTTCATCAGCGGTTATACGGCAAAAGTAGCCGGCACCGAAATGGGCATAACCGAACCCCAGGCAACCTTTTCCTCCTGTTTCGGTGCCCCCTTCCTGGTATGGCACCCTACCCGCTATGCCGAGCTCCTGGCAGAACGAATTCGCGAAACAGGCGCCAATGTATGGCTGGTGAATACTGGCTGGAGTGGTGGCCCTTATGGTGTGGGTGAGCGTATGAGTATCGCGCACACACGAGCTATTATTGACGCCATTCACTCCGGTGAACTTGAAAACATTGAAACTGGGGCGGATCCTGTTTTTGGTGTGGGCGTGCCCGTCAGTTGTCCGGGCGTGCCGACAGAAGTACTGGTACCGGAAAACACCTGGCAAGACAAAGCGGCATTCAAGGAAATGGCGGCAAAACTGGCCGGCCTGTTCCATAAAAACTTCGAGCATTTTTCTGACCAGGCAAATGACGAAATAAAATCTGCTGCGCCCAGGGTATAAAGCGCCGGGGTTCCGGGGGAGACTAGTAGCCCCTGGAACCACAGCATGCCCTCGTACATTGATTCGCTATTAAAAAATGCTCGAAGATTCGTACGCGCTGGACACCTCAGCAGCCGATTTTGCTAAAAAGCCGGAGGAGCCTGCCTGTTGTTATGGCCCTGAGAACAAGGGTAGACGAAGTTGTAGCAATAATCCCCGGGAGTTTGTCGGGTTTGGCTATTTTGGAGCAATAATCACCAGATCGCATAAAATGGGTGTGTCGTGTGAGAACAATGGTTGCTCCATTTGACGATCATGCCAGGAATATTAGACTGGCACAGTTTATCGATATTCGTGGGTTTTGAACAAAATAGGCTAAAACCGTTAAACGCCTAAACGAGAGCCACACTTTTAAGCTGTGCGTACACGGGTTTACCCACTTTAAGATTAAGTAATGCTGCCGATTTACTGGTGATACGGGATAATATTGGCACACCATTTGCATTCATACGTACGGTTTGTTGAGCACCCTGCGCTTCGCTGATCTCATCAATAACGACGCTGAAAATATTTAAAATACTGGTGTTGTGCTGTTGCTCCAGCGTAAGGCTTACATCACGTGCAGCAACACGCACTCTAACCGCCTGCCCTAAATCTAGATGTTGAGCGGCAATGGATAAGCGGCCTCCCGGGAACTTAAGTTCGCTAAGCCCGAATTGTTTATCGTGTGATGCCACCACAGTATCCAGGTACACAGCCGCATCATCGTCCCGGGCAAAACAAAGATCCAGCCGGGTCAACATCTCGGCGATTTCCCCTCTCGCTTGAATGTGGCCGTTCTCGATGAGCACAATATGGTCTGCGAGCCGCGCCACTTCATCGGTTGAATGGCTGACGTATAGTACCGGGATCTGCAGTTCGGCATTTACCGATTCCAGATAGGGAATTATTTCCTGTTTGCGAGCGCTGTCCAGTGCGGCCAGTGGTTCATCCATGAGCAAAATCTCGGGGCTAAGGGCGAGGGCCCGGGCGATCGCAACGCGCTGTTTTTCTCCACCGGAAAGTTGCCCGACACTACGATTCAGCAGATGCCCGATACCCAGTAAATCGACGGCCTTATCCAGCGAAGGGGTTTGTTCAAGGTGTTTGACACGCTTAAGGCCATACTTTAAGTTTCCTTCAACATTCAAATGGCTGAACAGGCTGGCCTCCTGAAATACATAACCCAGCGAACGTTTGTGAGTGGGCACAAAACGTTTCCCGTTCTGCCAGATGGTCTCACCGACTTTGAGATATCCCTTAGCACTGCGCTCCAGCCCTGCGATGATCCGCAACAACGTCGTTTTACCGCAACCGGAAGGCCCCATAATGGCGGTAATGCCCGACTCGGGAATCGCAAAATCCACCTCCAGGGTGAAATCACCTTTTGCGATATTAAACCGCGCCTCAATACTCATCGTAACAGGCTGAAACGACGGTTCAGGCCGTAGACAGTGAGTAGCATCACAAAGGAAAGCAATAATAGACCGGCGGATAACCAGTGGGCGCTGCTGTATTCCAGCCCTTCAACATGATTGTAAATGGATATAGAAAGAACCTGAGTCACGCCGGGAATATTTCCGCCGATCATCAGCACCACGCCGAATTCACCCAGGGTATGTGCAAAACCCAGTACGGTAGCGGTCAGGAAGCCGGGGCGTGCCAGGGGAATGATGACCGTAAAAAAGCAATCCAGGGGTGAAGCCCGTAAGCTGGCGGCCACTTCCAGCGGACGCGGGCCAATGGAAGTGAACGCGGTTTGCAAGGGTTGCACCACAAAGGGCATGGAGTAGATGGTCGAGCCAATAAGCAAACCGGCAAAGGTAAACGCCAGCGGTTGCCCACCCAGAGCCTGCATCATCTGGCCCACCGGACCGTTTGGCCCCAGGGCTATTAACAAATAAAACCCCAGTACCGTCGGCGGCAATACCAGCGGTAAAGCGATCAATGCTTCAGCGAGGAATTTATACCGCCAGCGGCTGCGCGCCAGCCACCAGGCGAGCGGCGTACCGATAATGAGTAAAATCAGGGTGGTAAGGGCCGCCAGTTTTAGCGTAATAAACAGGGCCGTCAGATCGGCTTCGCTTATCATTCGCTATGACGAGCCAGGGTTAAAAACGGGTGCCGTCGTTTGCGATCGGTCGGGTTCTGCTGATGAGTGCGATTTCCGGAGGTGTTTCATAGCCGTGGTTGCGAATTATCTGCCGCGCATTATAGCCTTTTACGTAACGCCAGAATTCCTTCGCGGTTTTATTTTCTGTCAGCAACACCGCCTGCTGCTGAATGGGTGTATACAGTGCCTGGGGAATCTCCCAAAAATAGCCGGGTGTCTCTCCCTGGAGCGTTTTAAGTTGCGAATACGCCACGAAACCAAGCTCGGCGCTACGACTCTTGACGAATTGATAGGCCTGGCCTATGTTCTGACCCAAAACCATTTTACCCCGCACAGCCTCCCAGACACCTTGCGCCTGCAAGACTTCCTGCGCCGCTTTGCCATAGGGTGCCAGCCTGGGATTGGCAATGGCGAGGAAACGAAATTCGCCCTGCTGTAAAATGCTCAGTGCGCTTTCAAGGCCATCCCCCTCAGGGCTCCACAGCACCAGCTTTCCGGTTGCATAGGTAAAACGACTACCGGGCAAGGCAATGCCCTCTTCATCCAGTAATCCAGGTCGAACCGTGTCGGCAGCAAAAAAGGCATCAAACGGTGCACCATTTTTTATTTGAGCATAGTGCTGACCGGTGGAGCCCACAATCAGTGTAACGGTATGGCCGGTTTGCGATTCAAAACGGTTTGCGAGATTAGCCAGCGCATGGGTGAAATTGCTGGCCACGGCCACACGAATTTCTTCGGCCGTACTGACGCCACTGAACAGTAACAGGCTTACAATTAACATTCGCTTTATCATGGCTTTGTGAGTCGCTCAGCTGGCTCCTGAAACGGTCTAAAACTAATTGGAGATCTGTATTTAATCACTGTTATATAAGCGCTGCATTAATCCAGATCAAGATCGACCTGGATATCAAACCGTGACAAAAAGCGCGCGGTTACGGTATCCATCGTTGATATATGCTCATCCAGCCAACCGCGCCAATTGTGCGAAATATAATCGTTCAGAGCCTTAGCATCACGCGTGTCCAGCCAGTTAGACTCTGCCGCGCGTAAATCCTCGAGCGCGAAGACGTGCTCACTCATGTGAAGCGGAAAGGGCGGGAATTTGTATTCCTCCATCAACCTCTCTTCACGAGCGAAATGACGAACAGTGTGCTCTACCCACTCGCTCATTAAAGCGTCAATCTGAGCGTATTCCTGCCCGGAGTCCAGTGCCTGCTGTATGCGTTGCGTAAGCAGAATTTCTTCACAATGCACTGTATTCATGAAATCCAGAGCTACCTGAGGCAACTCGTCACAGATGTCTTTTAGGCTCTGTTCAGTCAATGCTGATACTCGACAAAAACACATTTTGCCAAAATAAAACCTTTGCTTCGCTGATAAGCCGAATCATTTAGACAGTTCGCCTGCGCTGACTGCGAACAAGCAGCATTCCCAGTAAAAATACAAACAAACCGATTCCGCCTGGCAAACCATACACCTTAAGCGGGTCCAGTTCGGGCGGCAACAGCAACCAATACCAGCTGGTCAGCGTATGCTTTGAACCGGATTCACCGTTACTACCATCCCAGTTTGCAAAAGAAATGGGGATGTAACGGCCATTTTCAAAATTAACATCTCCTGAGGCGCCGCCTGCCAGAGAACGCTTCATCACGATCTGCCAGCGGCCATGTTTCCATACGCCGTCAGCGAATAGATCTTCAATTCCGCGATGTGCAAGCGGTGCATCAGGGCCAGCGGCATCCATCAGAACCGCCTTCGGGTCAGCCTGAGGTTCGATACTGCCCGCATTCCAATACCAGATGGTGGTCGGGTGTGCCTTGTCACCGTGACGATAAAGCGGTTTCGTGACCACCGGCGAGGTTTCAAAAGCCCCCTGCTTTGGAAACTGTATCGCAAAGGCATCCGGCATTAGCTCATATTGATCATCCTGTATACCCTCGGAAGTCTCTTCGCCGGGTCGACTGTCCGTTCGGTCATTGAGTTCCAGCAGAAAAGCAATTTCATCACGGTTATACAATGCGCGCACGGTGATCGCCTCAGACAAGGGTGTAAACAGGCGGTCCTCCTTGATAATATTCGGCGCCAGGCGCAAACTGACGGGCCTGGCCTGTTGCCACGCCGGGTCGCCCCCATTTTCTGGCAAATTACCCTCGAGCAGCACTGCATTAATAACCGAGGTTTCGCCCGGATACGGCGCAGCATCCACTCTCAATGAATAAACATAGTTGGCGATATGCCAGCGATCTTCCAGGCTGACCGGGTCTTTATTGCCCTCGTCAACCGCCCTGTGTGCCGGCATCGGCGTGCCCAGAATACCGATAGACAAACGCGTATAGATGTTCTCTATGGTTTGCTGTTGTGCGGTTTCAAGCGGTTCTTCAACATTGGTTGCACGCCAGGTCCAGGGGGCGGTCTGATCACGCGGCCAGATTCGATAACCCCAGTCATCTTCCAGGCGTTTTCCGGAAATAATATTACCCCGTCCTTCGTCACCATGGCACTCGGCACAGGCTTTCTCAAAAGCGGCTTTGCCAAGATTTATGGATTCTTCTGAATAGGCGATCTGCCCTTCAGTGGGTTCCTGTTCGCTGATCTGCACATAGTCCGGCCCCAGAAAATGACCGTCTTCATCAAACTGCTCATCTTCTGCTTCTTCTGGCGCCCAGGTAGCGGTGTAATCAAAAAACTTGATCACGGGAAGCAGGCTAAGCATCTGTTCTTCCGTAAGAATTGATTTCCACCCGGGCATACCCGTACCGTGCAGGCCGTCACGGATCGTATCCATCAGGTCTTCATCACGAGGTGGCAACGAGCCTGGTGAAGTCTTGTACTTAAAAAGCCCCAACGAGAAATCGCGCGGTCTGGGATATAACATATCTGCGGCGACGCCATCGCCCGTTCCCTCTTCACCATGGCAAACCAGGCAGCGCAGATCGTACAGGTCTTTTCCCATCATCGAGCTTCGTTGTTTAACGATGCGATCTTTGAGACCGGTGACGATTTTAGATTGATCCGCATCCCACATCCGCGGCACCTGGCCAACGTAATCATACAAATAGGTGATCACATTCCAGATATCATCTTCAGAGAGCATTTCGTGCCATACCGGCATTGCAGATTTCCAGGGTGTGCCCTCTTTGGGCAAACCCGGCCCTCCGGTAGCAATCCGCCAGAATAAAAACGACTCCTGTAATTGAGCGATGGTGCCGACGTCCTGAAAATTGATCGGCCTGGGATTAAAGGCGTCGGCAAATAATCCGTCACCATCCATCAGATCCCCGTGGCAATAAAAACAATTCTGGTAATACACTTCCCGCCCGCCCAGAATCGCTTCATTGTAGGTCTCCATCGCCTCCTCTTCGCTGTTCGCCAGTTGCTCGATCATCTTGACACGAACCGGGTTTTCCAGCGTGGTTAGATCGTACGTTTTATTGAACACCTTAAGTTTTGAGGGAGGTGCCGGGTGCGTCTGACGAAGTTCAACCGGTGCCTCAAAAGAAGGTTTTACAAAGTTATAAGTGGTGTAGGCGACCAGTGCAGGAATCGCCAGCATGAAAAACCAGCGTACCGGGAACATGCCCGGGACTCGAAGTACGGATAAAATCGGTGATTTAAATTCCTCCCAACGCGACTCGTCAAAGGAAAAATACAGCAAGACACCGATCACGCAAATGATCATATACTGCACCAGAAGGGTTTTGGGCAGCATCAGTGCCGGATAACTGAAAATGAAATAGATCAGCACCGTAACGAGTACCGCCTGCCAGAAAGCCGGAATTCTGAACCCGCGTTTATTATTATTCATATTCTTCGGGCTCATTGCTGGCCCTCACTGGTGTTGATTTGTTCAGCTGAAGCAGCCAGCAGATCAACGATCATGCCTAGCTCTCTCACGGTCATTTTGTCAGCGAAGTCCCTGGGCATAATATCGGCGAACCCTTCTGCGATGACTGCACCCGGATCAACAATGCTTTGCTGAATTTGCATCTTATCCTGGCGTTCTCCCACATCATCCAGCGCGGG
>JAAELZ010000847.1 GCA_024226105.1 Pseudomonadota bacterium
TCGACCTACAACGGGTACTGGCTGGTTGATGGACTGATGGAGGCCGGGTATCAAATGCACCTGGCCAACACGGCGGCGATCAAGCAGTACGAGGGACTAAAATACACCGATGACGATACGGATGCTTGTTGGTTGGCGAAGTTGCCGCGGCTAGGCTTATTACCTGAAGGTTATATTTATCCCAGGGAGCAGAGACCGACACGCGACCTGTTGAGAAAGCGCAGCCAACTAGTGCGCCAGCACACGAGCAACCTGCTATCGGTACAGAATCTGATGGTGCGCAATCGCGGCACATCGATCAGTGCCAATGAGGTCAAGCGGCTGGACTACGAACAACTCTCGCAACTATTGGATAACGAAGAACTGTTCCTGGCGGTAGCCGGCACCCTGGTGGTTATGCGCTCTCAGCAGGAGATGATTGGGATGATCGAGAAAGTGGCCTACCGCCATGTGGGGTACTCCAAGGCCTCAGAGAGCTTCAAGCACCTGCGCACCATTGATGGTGTGGGCGAGATACTGGGCCTGACGATATTGCTTGAAACGGGCGATATCAAGCGTTTTGAACATGCGGGCAACTATGTGTCCTACTGCCGCTGCGTGGAGAGTAAGCGCATCAGCAACGGCAAGAAAAAAGGCAAAGGCAACCGCAAGAACGGCAATAAATATCTGGCATGGGCATTTGTCGAGGCGGCCAATTTTGCGGTGCGTTATGAGCCGCGGATCCGCCGTTTTTATCAACGCAAGCGTGCCCGCAGTAATCCGATCATTGCGATCAAGAGCGTGGCCCACAAATTGGCGCGGGCCAGTTACTTTATCCTCAGAGATGGTGTGGAGTTTGATGTCGAAAGGGCCTTCTGCTGAACGATATTCCAAGGGCTGAGGCGATAGCGTCGAAAAGGGGTTTGGCTTCGAGCACTGTACTCTGATTGGGCATCGCCTCATCCCGACAAGCGGGGTGAGAGAAGCACGAGTTCATGCTGATGCGCCCCTGTCCTGAGCCACCCAGGGGTTGGAGGCGGCCAACAGCCGTCAACCACCGATCTGTGAATGCCGGCGGAGTTATCAGTCATTTTTTTCAAGCGCCGCCGCAACCACTTGGACAGGAGCAGGGAACAGACGATTTTCTGGGGCTCGAAAGAGCCAGGGGCCGGGTGTCTACTCCTCACGGAGCAGCCCCAGTGTCTTGATCCACAAAGGTGACTGGTGCGGATCAGTGGTTCCGTAACCCTCACGAACGAAATCCGATGCTGCGCAATTGGCTTGCATGCAGTACTTCTTTGCCAATAATGAATTGCGGCTTTGCAGCCGCGATAACAGATAGGTCTTTCCCCTTGCTCCAAGTCAGCTAAATGGTGACCCCAAATATCCCCTAGTTGCCAATGCCTGCCTTAATAGTCAGGTTATGGTGAAGGACTGAACATTAACTAGAGGAGGAAATATGCTGTATTTAGAAATATCACAATCTCTGGCCAGAGATGATAGATCTAGAGAATTAGGTGCCTGGTCTCGCATTGTTGCAACAAGACAAATGTCTTGACTTCCCCCTATCTGCAAATCGGTCCCTGGAATCTCATCTATTTTGTAACAGTCGCCGTTGGAGCAGCGTCTGCATATCCCTGCGAGCATCGACAATCAGAAAAACGAAAACGGCTTCTTCCAAAACACGATAAATGATGCGGTAAGGTTTGAAAAAAACTTCTCGGTAATCCGTGATTCCCAAGGCTGCCAGTTCCTTAGGATGGTTTCCACGTTCAGGGAAATCTGAGAGTTTAGCCAGGGTTTCTTCAATACGATCGAGAAGACGGTCGGCATTGCCCGGAGAGTCGTGGTGAAACACAAAATCGTAGAGGGACTCCAAATCGTTCTCCGCGTCCCTGGTCAGAAAGACTTCGTAGGCCACCGTCAGTCTTCTTTTTTCGTGCGTAGATTTTCTATCGCTGCCCTAGCCGACACAATCTGCCCATGCTCTATCTGTCGACTACCCAATGCCAGTATTTTCAACAACTCCAAGGTTTGCTGGGTTTGCTCATAACTTTCGATGTCCTGTACTACCATCTTGGCTTCGCCGTTTTGCGTGATAATCAACGGCTCGCGCTGTTCGGCGAGGGCTCGCGCAACATCAGCGGTATGGGATTTTAGATAGCTGATAGGCTTTATCTGATCGGCAAATTTCATGGCGATTCCGTTTTTTCGCTGCATACGACCAAATATAGTCTTAATTTAGTCCGAAGACAAACTACTACTCGAAATATTCGGGGACGAAATATTCGGGAATGTTCGGGGTCAGGAAAGGGGTCAGAACCCTTTAGGCTTCATCATGGAAAAAGGGGATAGATTTATTTTTCGACATCGTTCCGCGGTCTACCCTGCTTTCTGTGTTCGTTACGCCGCCCAA
>JAAELZ010000848.1 GCA_024226105.1 Pseudomonadota bacterium
GTTCAGCTAACGGTTCCCGTCATCAGGGTCCGTAGAGGACTAACGCTCAAAAAAACCGAGCGCGCACCTCCAAGTCACCACCAGGCCACCACAGCCCGGTGATTGGCGCTTGCGCGCCAGTGCGCCATGCCTGGCGCACGCGAAAAGCGACCGGCGCCGGTGCGCCGCCCTCGCGGAGGCCGGGCGTAAGCCCGAATGGCCGTAAGCAAAAAAAATCGGAACTGAATCAAAATAAAGGTGTTATGCTATATTAACAACTCCTTAATGCGGATAAGAACTATCGCTCCAGCCGCCGGCAAATTTCATCAAGCTGTTCAAGATTCCTGTATTGAACCTTTACATCGCCTGCCCCGTTTTTCCTGAATGAAACCGATACGTCCAAGCCGAGTACATCAGATAACCGGCTTTCCAACGCCAGAATATCGGTACTCTTCCCGATCCCGGTTTTTTCACTCTCCTTATTGCCGCCGGTAAGGATCCGCTTGTTCTGTGAAAGTGACTCGGCCTGACGAACCGACAACCCATCTTTGATAATACGCTTTGCCAGGCCCAGCGGATCATCACTGGTAACCAGGGTGCGCGCATGTCCGGCGGATAGTTCACCACTGGCTACCATCTGGCAGACCTCATCAGGCAGTTTCAGCAGACGAAGCGTGTTGGCAACATGGCTGCGGCTCTTACCAATAATCTGTGCAAGTTCATTTTGTGTATAATCATATTCATTCATCAGTTGCTGATAACCCATAGCTTCCTCAACCGGATTAAGGTCGGTCCGCTGAACATTTTCGATAATCGCAATCTCAAGCGCCTGCCTGTCGTCAACTTCCCGCACGAGAATTGGAATTTCATGCAGTCCGGCTTTCTGTGCAGCCCGCCATCTTCTCTCGCCGGCAATTATTTCATATTTAACACCTGCCAGATCATCATTGGTGATCGTGCGAACCAGGACAGGTTGAACTATACCATGTTCCGATATTGAATTTGCCAGATCCTCAAGTTCAGCATCAAGAAACAGCCGTCGGGGGTTGTTCGGGTTAGCCCGGACAAGTTCAATCGGCGCCACCAAATCCGCCTTGATATTTGGCTCTGCGGTCTTGGGTTCCTGGGTCGGATCGATATCCCCGATCAATGCCGCAAGACCTCGGCCCAATCTGTTTTTTGCCCTGTTATCAACCATTCAATCTATCTCCGGCTTGGAACCATCCAGACGGTTTTCCATATTAAATGAAAAAACCGGTCAGGCATTCACCAGCTGTTTTTCTCTTTTGATCACTTCGGCAGCCAGTTTCAGATAAGCCTGGCTCCCTGTACATTTCAAGTCATACAATATCGCCGGCTTGCCGTAGGACGGCGCCTCCGATACCCGCACATTTCTGGGTATCACCGTTTCATAAACCTGATCACCCATAAATTCTCTGACATCATCGACAACCTGATTGGAAAGATTATTCCGCGGATCATACATGGTCAGGGCAATGCCGTGTATCTTCAAATCCGGATTGACCGAAGCACGAACCTGTTCAACCGTTTGCAAAAGCTGGCTCAATCCCTCCAGCGCAAAAAACTCGCACTGCAATGGAACAATCAAAGCAGAAGCCGCCGCCATGGCATTAATCGTCAACAAGTTCAGGGATGGAGGACAATCAATCAGGATAAAATCGAAACGCAAATCATCCGCATGATAATCCCTGATCGCCTTTCTCAATCGATACGCCCGGTCCGGCAATTGGGAAATTTCCATTTCCACACCAAGCAAATCCAGCGTAGATGGTGAAATGTAAAGTCTCGGCACTGCCGTTGGTATCAGAGTATCTTCCAGGCTGTTTTCTCCAATCAGCAAATCATAAGTGGAAACATCACGCTTGTTGCGGTCTATACCCAACCCTGTGCTGGCATTTCCCTGGGGATCCAGGTCGATAATCAAAACATTTTTATCAACTGCTGCCAATGCGGTGGCCAGGTTTATTGTTGTAGTCGTTTTACCAACCCCGCCTTTTTGATTGGCGATGGTAATTACACGCGGGGAAAAATCCTGGTTCATTTTCTAATTCATTCTCCGACTATCAACCATCATTACCATTCTGGAATCGAACTGGGTCACAGACCCATAAACAATACATCAACTTTGCATACCGGATTTATCTAGAGGCTTTCATGTTAATATTGAACCGTTTGATGGAGCAAGATCAGTCCAGTATGCAAGGCGCGGTGCGCAGCGCGATCTGGTTGATCGGGCAAGTGCCGCAACGTCGCAGATGGGCTGATCTGGCCCATCTGAAAGGCCGGTTTTTGGCGCTCGCTGGACTGCGTTATGTTTCGCTTGTGGTCACCCAGACCACAGCGCAAAACCTGCCTTGCCAGCAAACGCCAAAAACCGATCAAACGATTCAATATTAACATGAAAGCCTCTAGGTACCGATTTTCTCAAGCTTTTGAATTTCCAGTAAAACCGAATTTTTTTCAATCCGACTCTCATGTACTAGCAGATCAAATTCCCACCTGCCACGACATTTTTCCAATTCCTGCAAATAGTCCCGGCCTTTGGGGAATAAACCCACGGCACCTTCCTCTATCCATCCTGAAGTTAACTCAAACAGTTTCTCCAGCGAAGCAAGTGCCCTTGCGCTCACCACCTCAATATCGCGATACTGTTTCGTAGCCGATTCGATGCGGCCGGGAAAAACTTCCGCCGGTGCACCGGTTTCACGAATCACTTTTCTCAAGAATGCGCATTTCATTTTATTACTTTCAATCAACTGCACATCAAATCCTGATTCATTACGTCCCAGAATCGAGATTACCAATCCTGGAAATCCGGCCCCGGAGCCAATATCCAGCCATTTTGTTTTGGCTGACAATATTATCTTGCACTGAACACTATCACAAATATGCCGCCTCCAGACCTTTGTCAGGGAAGAGGTTGAAACCAGATTTGTTTTTCCCTGCCATTCAACCAGCAAATCAGCATAAATCTGAAACAGCTCAATTGTTTCACGTGAAACATGAAATTCCGATCGCAACAATTCAGTATCACTGGCAGACGGAAATATTCGGCTATTCCTCAATATCATTGATTATGCAACCCCGCTGCGGTTCTCCGGTCTTCTGCTCTTTTCCTGCCGACGTATCCTTGCGAGTAAAAGCGTCAGGGCAGCCGGGGTCATACCATCAATTTTCGCCGCCTGTGCGATATTGACCGGACGCAGCGATTCCAGTTTGTTAACCAGCTCATTTGAAAGACCGGAAAGCTTTGAAAACTCAAATCCCTCAGGAATTGTTTTGCCTTCATCCCTTCTGACCGCTGCAATGTCGGCTTCCTGGCGCTTCAGATAGACCGCATACAGGGCTTCGGTCTCAATCTGCTCCTTTACCCATCCGGGTGCCTCACCCATCTGCGGCCAGATATCTGACAGGCTTTGATGACTGATTTCTGGATATGACATCAGATCAAAAGCAGAGCGACGCACGCCATCACGATTAACGTTCAGACCTTTTACCGCTGCCTGATTGGGGGTCAGATTCAGCTTCCTGGCAAGATCGCGATGATTATCCAGTATCCTCATTTTTTGAAGAAATCTCTTGCGCCGCGCCGCACCGACACAACCGATTTCAATACCCAGTGGGGTCAACCGCTGATCAGCATTATCCGCCCGTAAAGACAAGCGGTATTCAGCCCGGGAAGTGAACATCCGATAAGGTTCATCAACCCCTTTGCTGACCAGGTCATCAATCATCACGCCGATATAGGAATTTGTGCGGCTGAAATGAATAACCTCCCCGCCGCCTGCATTTCGCGCCGCATTCAGACCCGCCACAAGCCCTTGTGCGCCCGCTTCCTCATAACCGGTTGTACCGTTGATTTGCCCGGCAAGAAAAAGCCCGCTGATTTTCCTGGTCTCCAGGCTGGGCAACAATATACGCGGGTCCACATAATCGTATTCAATAGCATATCCTGGCTGCAAAATTTTTGCCGTTTCCAACCCGGCAATCGTATGAACAAAATCCAGTTGTATATCTTCAGGCAGAGAAGTTGATATACCGTTTGGGTAGACGCTTCGCACATTCAATCCCTCTGGTTCCAAAAATATCTGATGGCCATTCCGCCCGCCAAAACGTACAATCTTA
>JAAELZ010000849.1 GCA_024226105.1 Pseudomonadota bacterium
AATAAATCGAAACCTCCTGAAGCAAAAAGGCAGTGTGATTTACCTTAACGCCTCGGTTGATTTACTCTGGTCACGCCTGCGCTATTGCAAAAACCGGCCTCTGATGGAAACGGAAAACCCAAAAGAGCGATTGCAACAACTGTATGAGCAACGTGATCCGCTATACCGTGAAGTGGCCGACCTGGTCGTAGACGTGGGCAAAGGCTCAGCTTTTAAAACGGTCAGGAAAATTGAAGACGTGCTGAGGAATCACTGACTATTTCTATAAGTTCGGCTGATGTTTTGGCCGGCTAATACCCTTGCCCCAAATCTATTTTCTGGCCACCACAGAAGCACGCTATACCCTGTCCAACTGAGGAATTTGGGTTTAATATACAGCTGGAATATAATCCGCCCCTGAATACCGTCAAAACAAAGCATGAAAACACTAAATATAGATTTGGGGCACCATCACTATCCGATACACATTGGTAAAGGCATCCTGTCAAACTCCGAGTTGATCAGGCCACATATTCATGGCCGACAGGTGTTTATTATTAGTAATGACATTGTCGCACCCCTGTATCTCGATACATTGCTTGCGACACTTGGTGAAGAATACGATATTGCTACCCATATTCTGCCCGATGGTGAACAAACCAAGAGTCTGTCGCATGCGGAAGCAGTCTTTACAAAAATGCTCGAGTTGCCCTGTGACCGGGGTGCAACCGTGGTGGCACTGGGTGGGGGTGTGGTGGGTGATTTAAGCGGTTTTTGCGCGGCTTGCTATCAGCGTGGAATCAAATTTATCCAGGTTCCAACAACGCTCTTATCGCAGGTTGATTCATCGGTTGGCGGCAAGACAGGGGTTAACCATGCCCTGGGGAAAAATATGATCGGTGCGTTTCATCAGCCTGAAGTGGTGATCATCGATAGTGATACGCTGAGCAGTCTCGATGCACGGCAATTCTCAGCAGGCCTGGCTGAAGTGATCAAATATGCACTGCTGGGGGATACCGGGTTCCTGCAATGGCTGGAAAATAACATGTCAGCGATTGTGGCACGTGATGAGCAGGCGATTACAACAATTATTGAGCGTTCCTGCCGGGCCAA
>JAAELZ010000850.1 GCA_024226105.1 Pseudomonadota bacterium
AGATTATCTTCAGGGCCTCCCCCGGCCTTACTAGCGAGATACACCCATTTTTTGTGATTGCGATGACCAACATCCCCCGCGCCTCAGCGAACAGGTGTTCGCATATAGCACGCCCTATTAAAACCTGAAAAAAGAGGTTAAATGCCTGCTCTATCGCCAACGGCACCAAAGCTTATCATACCAGCATCTATCTAAAGGTTCTGGCAGACTAAGATCCTTATCTTTATATTCAAATACAAACGAGACACGATGCCCTATCGCAAGTTGTTTCCAATACGCCTCGTAACTCGGAAAGGCCATCTAATTAACATGCCATAACAGACTAATTATAATAAATTTTAACTCAAAAGCCACATTATTCAGGCTTTCAAAGGCACCTGTAAAAATTAGATGTAAAAAACTGAATGTAATAATGTTACTGTTCAATAATCAAGGTGCTTTTCAAGGCCAAATCCTGATATATTGGGGGCGAATCGGGTCTTAAAATTAAACGTAATAAACATTACATTCAGTTTTTTACATCTAATTATTTGTAGCTTCAAATCCAAATGTGTTTTTGGGGAATTATTTGAATATCCCTTTATATACAGAGGGTTATTGGTTGATAATCACATGGCCTTTCCGAGTTACGAGGCGGTTTTTGTCCAAAACCGCGAAATTTCCCCCGACCACCTCTAAACCCTTGCTACGCGTTCCTTTCACTCTCCCTCAGTTTTTTTGGCTCTCAAAGTTTCACGCACCTTGACCGCCAGGTCTATCGGCATGAACGGCTTATGGATAAATGCGATGTCCGGATCCAAAATGCCGTGGTGAACAATCGCGCTATCAGTGTAGCCCGACATATAAAGGACTTTCATCTGCGGATATTGCAAAGCCAGCACTTCGGCCACCTGTGGACCGCTCTGGCCGCCAGGCATCACCACATCGGTGAGCATCAGATGGATCGGCCCCTCATGCTCTGCGCATATGCGCCGGGCGGTCTCACCACAATCGGCCGGCAGCACCTGGTAGCCAAAATCAGAGAGAATCTCTTGGACCAGTTCGCGCACGCCTTGATCGTCCTCCACCACCAAAATTGTTTCCGAACCGCAAGCTGCATCCTTCGCTGTTTCGCGATGCGTGGGTCTCTCTTCGGTTACTTCGCTGCGGGGCAGGTAGACTTTAAAGGTCGTACCATGTCCGAGTTCGCTATAGACCCAGATATGGCCGCCGCTTTGATTGACAATGCCGTGAACCGTCGCCAGCCCCAAGCCGGTGCCTTGACCTTTGGATTTGGTGGTGTAAAATGGCTCAAAGATGCGCGTTTGCATCTCGGCATCCATGCCGGTGCCGGTATCGCTGACGGCCAGGCGCGCATAGGGTCCCGGAGCCACACCCACGTGGCGTCGAGCATAGTCCTCATCAAGATAGACGTCGGCCGTTTCAATGGTCAGACTGCCGCCCTTGGGCATGGCATCGCGGGCGTTGACCACCAGGTTCATCAGGACCTGCTCGATCTGACCGGGGTCGGCCTTGACCTGCCCCAGTTGCTGGTCGAGGACGGTCTCCAATGCTATATCCTCACCAATCACGCGCCTGAGCATCTTTTCGAAATCGGCAACAACATCATTGACGTTAATAATTCGGGGTTGAAGGATCTGTTGCCGGCTGAAAGCCAGCAGCTGCCGGACCAGATCGGCGGCCCGCTCTGCAGCCACTTTAATCTGTTTGATGCGTGCTACTAAGGGGCTGTCCGGCTCCTGATCAAAGCACAAGAGTTCGGCGACGCCTATGATCACCGTCAGCAGATTATTGAAATCGTGCGCCACGCCGCCGGTCAACTTGCCGAGGGCTTCCATTTTTTGGGCTTGATGATACTGATCCTCCAACTGGCGGCGTTCCTCGTCGAGCCGGAAGCGCGACAGCACGCCGGCTACCTGGTCGGCCACGCTTTGAGCCAGGCGCACCTGTTCGTCTTTCAAGCCATGGGGCTCAAGCGCCGCCAGGGAAAGACCGCCTACGGTCTCGCCTTTTATGATGAGTGGCGTCAGAAGCAACGACCGTGTGTTCTTACGGACAAGATTACTTATTGCAACCAGGCGGTCTGGATCATTGTGGACGTCGTCGATCAGCAGGGGCGCTTTGAGCTCAATCAGATGCTGCGCCGCCGGATTGTCCGCAACGGGGAAAATCGTGTTCAGGATCGATGGCGGGTCTGTGTCCGGCGCTGAATCGGGGGCCTGGTATTCGGCCACCACCGTGGCCTCGGTTTTGTCGGCATTCAATAAAAAAGCCGCCGACCGGGGCAAATCAAAGGCCTGGGCCAGTTCGCGGCAGGCGGTCTCCAGGATGGCCGTAGCTTGGGATTCGGTGACCGAGGCGGCAATGACGCGATTGAGCACGGCCAGATCCAGGTTGCGATGCCGGATTTCAGCTTCCGCGGCCTTGCGCTCGTTGATCTCGTCTTTGAGCTGCATGTTGGCCTGCCGCAACTCGGCCGTGCGTGCGGACACCCGCGTTTCCAACTCGTCGTGCGCTTGTTGCAGTTGCACTTGCAGGGTATGCAGGCTCAGATGCGTTTTGACCCGTGCCAATACCTCTTCCAATTGAAAAGGCTTGGTGATGTAGTCAACGCCGCCCGCTTCAAATCCGCTGACCTTGTTAGCCGTATCTGTCAGGGCGGTCATAAAAATCACCGGAATTGCCCGGGTGCCTGCATCCGCCTTGAGGCGGCGGCAGGTTTCAAACCCGTCTATCCCGGGCATTATTACGTCCAGCAAGATCAGGTCGGGCCGAACCTCCCGGGCGATAGCAAGGCCACTGCCGCCATCGTGAGCCGCCAGGATCTCAAAGCCGGCCGCTTCCAAAAAATCGCTGATCACTCCTAAATTGGCGCTATTGTCATCAATGATCAAGATGGTATTGGAGTTGAAATTCATATTTCCGCCTCCATGTGCTGTTTGAGCAAAGCCTGGATTTGTTTAATTTCCATCCGTTTGACCAGAGCGATCAATCTGCGGGCAAATGCGCTGTAGCGCCCGTCCAGCCGCTCAAGCTCGCGGGCGCGGGCTTTGAGCCGAGTCATCTTGCCCATCCGGGCCAATTCATACAATGCGGCCAGTGCATCGGGCGGGGGCGCAACCAGGGCCTCATCGGCCGCCGGTGCCTGCTGGACGCTTTCATACACCCATTGCAGGTTCAGATGGCGGGCAAAAAGCTTTGCCAGCCGGGGCCAGTGGATCGGTTTGGGAACAAACGCATCGATGTGCGCCGCACGGCTCTGCGCCCGGTCGGCATCCGATACGCTGGCCGACATGCCAATAATGACGGTGTTCTGCAAAACCGGTATCTGCCGGATCTGTTGCGCCGCTTGCCAACCGTCCATGACCGGCATGCGCCAGTCCATCAGAATCACATCGGGGGCCAAGGATTGCGCTCGCTCGATGGCTTGCCGACCGTCTTGGGCCTGGGCAAGCTCAAAGCCCAACGGCTTTAGTAAATCGATTGCCAGGGAGCGGTTTGAATCGATATCATCCACCACCAGCACCTTGCGCCG
>JAAELZ010000851.1 GCA_024226105.1 Pseudomonadota bacterium
ACGCCCGAAGCCGACGCGCTGGCAGGCAATGAAGCGGCGGCCAGACTTTCGCTGGAAGAAGGCATTACAAAATATGTTAAAGAAAGCCGCAGCAGCATCGAAGTTCGCGGCAAACGCGGCAAGAAGCGCGGTGGCTGGGATAAGCTAAATTCCGCTGAAGAAATACAGGCGGCGATTGATGCCGGCCAGGTTTTTGACCTGTTACGCTATCAGTCCGGCACCGGCGTTACCGAAGACGGTTATGTTTATGATCAGCGGATTATGCAGGGTGGCCAGGGGTTTGAAGTCGCAAGCAGCAACGATGGCGGGCACTGGATTGTAAAAATGAAGCGCAAGCTGACATCTGACAAAAAAGACGACCTCTCTTTTGATCTCACGAAAACCTACAACTTTGGTTTTGCCATTCACGACGATTTCAGCGATGCACGTTTTCATCACGTGTCTCTTGGATACAAACTGGGCTTTGACGGCACCGGGGCAGACCTGGATGCCAGGAGCCAGTAAACTTGTACCTTGTTGGAAAAACGCGATATGAAAGGCACAGTTCATGTACTCCCCTAAGCCACTTCGCCGGATAATATTAGGCGCAGGCCTGGCAGGATTGATTCTCGGCACATTTTCCCTGCCATCTTTCGGCGCACCGCCTACCGAGGAACGCCAGGCAGAACTTCAACACATCCTGCTTCAGGATTGCGGTTCATGCCACGGTATGACACTCAAAGGCGGGCTGGGACCGGCACTGACACCTGAGGCACTGGAGAACAAACCTCGCGTTTATTTACAACAGACGATCCAGGAGGGCCACCCCGGCACGCCGATGCCGCCCTGGAAAAGCATTCTCGCACCGGAAGATATCGACTATCTTGTCGAGTTACTTATGAATCAGGAGAAGCTTTCGTGAAAAACCTGCTGAAGAAACTACTTCTACGTAGGGTGGATAAGCGTCAGCGCATCCACCTTAACTACATTGAGCCCATCTCTAATGGTGGATGCGCTACGCTTATCCACCCTACTTTGATGATATGGCTGACCATTGCCGTATTACTCTGGGGCTTTCAAAGCTTTGCGGCAGAGAACGGTGAGTTACGTGGCACGGGTGACATGGGCGTAATCATTGAACGCGCTACCGGCAGCGTCCGGATCGTTGAACACAGCGGCAACACCCAACTGGGCCACATCAAGGACCTCGGCGATCTGTCTCACGCCTCAATCGTATTCTCACGTGACGAGCGCTATGCCTATGTGTTCGGGCGTGACGGGGGCTTAAGCAAAATTGACATCCTCGAAAATAGAACCGTCAAACGCGTACTGCAGTCAGGCAACAGCATCGGTGGCGCCATCTCTCAGGATGGAAAATGGGTTGCGGTATCCAACTACGAACCCGGCGGGGTTAAAATATTTTCGGCCGATACGCTGGAACTGGTCGCAGACATTCCAGCAATTGGCACGAACGGCCAGTTATCTAAAGTCATCGGCCTGGTAGATGCACCGCGACACCGCTTCGTTTTTGCGTTGTATGACGCCGACGAAATCTGGATCGCCGACATGCGTGACCCGCAAAACCCCGAAATACAAAAATTTGCCGATATTGGCCACCAGCCCTATGACGCCCTGATCAGCCCCGATGGGCGCTACTACATCGCCGGCCTGTTTGGTGAAGATGGCATGGCCCTGCTGGATCTTTGGCATCCGGAAAAAGGCACAAAGCGCATCCTGTCGGGTTACGGCAAGGGCGAGCAAAAACTACCGGTATTTAAAATGCCGCATCTGGAGGGCTGGGCCATTGCGGGCAACCGCGCCTTCGTACCCGCGGTCGGGCGGCACAGCGTACTTGTCATCGACACACAGAGCTGGCAGCAAATTGATGAAATTCCCACACACAGCCAGCCGGTGTTCGTGATGGCACAACCGGATAATCGCCAGGTATGGGTGAACTTTGCCTTCCCGGATAACGACACTGTACAGATCATCGATGTCGAGCAGCAGGCGGTTATCAAGACATTAACCCCGGGTAAAGGTGTGCTGCACATGGAATTCACCCCGCGCGGTGAGCACGTGTGGATGTCGGTCAGGGACATGGATCGAATCGATGTGGTCGATACTGAAAGCTTTGAAATCATCAAGCAACTTCCGGCCGAAAAACCGTCAGGTATCTTCTTTAGCTCTCGCGCACACGAGATCGGGCTATAGCATGAATCAAATCACCAACAACCTGCTCAATGATTACCAGCATTCGTTTCCGCTGGTCTCCGAGCCCTTTGGTGATCTCGCCCGCCACCTGGACAGCGATGTAAAAACCGTGCTGGCGTGTATTCAAAGCTTAAAAGAAAGCGGTTTCATCAGCCGTATCGGCCCGGTATTTAAACCCAATACAGTAGGTGTCAGCACGCTGGCTGCGATATCCGTACCCCCGCAAAAGCTGGAGCACTACGCACAAATTGTTAATCGCTTCCCGCAGGTCAACCACAACTACGAACGCGAACATCAGATCAACCTGTGGTTTGTGCTAACCGCTGCCGATCACGAGGAACTGGAAACCACCATCCGGCAGATCAAAGAGCAGACTGGTCACAACGTACTGGTACTGCCCCTGCTCAAGGAATACCACATCGATCTCGGCTTTGATCTACAACACCTGAATCAGAGCAAACGCTTCAGCGAAAAGAAACTGCTGGAGAAACTGGATACACCCAGGGCGATCAAAACGCACGACATCAATGCCGCCAAAGAGTTGATCGCCGCCATCCAGGGGGGGCTGCCCCTGGTGAAGAAACCCTACCAGGCACTGGCAAATCAGCTAAATCAAACGGAAACAGAGGTCATCGAAAGTTTAAAAACTCTGATCCAGAACGGTGCGATCAAACGCTTCGGTGTGATCGTGCGACACCACGAAGTAGGTTATAAAGCAAATGCCATGGTTGTCTGGGACGTTCCGGATGATGAAGTTGACCAACTCGGCGAACGCCTCGGCAATGAAAGCTGCATCACGCTCTGTTATCAGCGCCCGCGTGTCAAACCCCGCTGGCATTACAACCTGTTTTGCATGATTCACGGCCGAAACCGGGATGAGGTAATGGCCTGCATCGACCGAGTGCGCGCCAAACACGGCCTTATTAATACCCCGCATGAGGTCTTGTTCAGTGGAAAACGCTTCAAGCAACGCGGCGCGCGTTACCAGAAGAACTTGAATTCAACCACCCGGGAGAATCACTAATGGATTCAGTGGATCGCGAAATAATTAATCAGTTTCAGGGTGATTTTCCGATTGTTGACCGCCCTTTTATGGCACTGGCGGAAAAACTCGACATTACGGAAAGCGAAGTCATGACACGAATTCGTTTTATGCTCGATGACGGCCTGCTGACGCGCTTCGGGCCACTTTATAACATCGACAAAATGGGCGGAACCTTCAGCCTGTGCGCGATGCAGGTGCCCGAAGATGTATTTGAGGACATCGCTGACAGGGTCAACCAGTTTCCAGAAGTTGCGCACAACTATGAAAGGGATAACCGCCTCAATATGTGGTTCGTGATTGCGGCTGAATCTGAACCCGAACTGGGAGAAATCATCGAGCGTATAGAACAGGCAACCGGCCTTCAGGTATTCAACTTCCCCAAGCAACGAGAATTTTATGTCAACTTCCGACTCAGCGTCTGAGCTCTCGACCCCGGAACTACCCACGGAAATGGCAGGCTTAGATCGTAAAATAGTGCTGGCAACCCAGTCCGGCCTGCCGATACACGAGCGACCCTTCGACCTGGTTGCGCGTGAAGTGGAGGCTGAACCTGAACTGGTCAAACAACGCTTCAACGCCATGCTCGAAGACGGACGTATCCGCCGTATCGGGCTGGTTCCAAACCACTACCGCCTGGGTTATGTTGCAAACGGCATGTCAGTCTGGGATGTAGCCGACCAGGACGCAGAAGCCGCAGGCGAAATGGTCGGCGCACTGGATATGGTAAGCCATTGTTACCTGCGCCCGCGCGCCCTGCCCGAATGGCCATACAACCTGTTCGCCATGGTTCACGGCCACTACCATGAAGAAGTGCTGGATAAAGTTGAACAAATTGCAAAAATGCTGGGTGACAAAGTGCGCGCACGTGATATCCTGTTCAGCACCCGTATTTTAAAGAAAACCGGCCTGAGAATTTCGTAACAGACAAGCTGAGCCCAACCCACGCATTACCCGAGTTAAACCATGTTTCGTGTATCCCATTTCATGCAGGCCCTGGGGCCAACCCCGCCACCCATACGCATGGGCAAACCCAGCGGGCCGGTGGTCATCTGGAACCTGGTGCGCCGCTGCAACCTGAGCTGCAAGCACTGCTATTCTATTTCTGCCGATGTAGATTTTCCGGGTGAGCTAAGTACCGAGCAGGTATATGGCGTAATGGACGATCTCAAGCAATATGGTGTCCCGGTGCTCATTCTCTCGGGCGGCGAACCCCTGTTGCGGCCGGATATTTTTGATATCTCCGTACGCGCAAAGGAAATGGGCTTTTACACCGCACTTTCCACCAACGGAACGCTTATCGATGAGAGCAATATCGATAAAATAGCCGAAATGAATTATGACTACCTGGGCATCAGCATTGATGGCCTGCGCGAGACCCATGACTATTTTCGACGTAAAAAAGGGGCTTTTGACGAAGCCATGCACGGTATTCGTCTGTGCCGCGACAAAGGCATCAAGGTTGGCCTGCGTTTTACCGTTACCCAGGACAACGCGCATGAACTGCCCGGCATGCTGGAATTGATGAACGGGGAGAAGATCGACAAGTTTTATCTTTCACACCTTAACTATGCCGGCCGCGGTGATAAAAACCGCAAAGATGATGCTGCCGAAAAAATGACCCGCGACGTCATGGATCAGCTATTTGAAGCCGCCTGGCAAGCCGAACAAAACCAGACCGGCCAGGAATTTGTAACCGGCAACAACGATGCCGATGGCGTATATTTCCTGCAATGGGTACGCGAACGCTTCCCGGACAAAGCCGATGATATCCAGCAACGCCTGATCAATTGGGGGGGCAACTCCTCCGGGGTCAATATTTCAAACATCGATAACCTGGGCAATGTCCACCCCGATACCATGTGGTGGAACTACAACCTGGGTAACGTCAAAGAACGCGCTTTCTCGGAAATATGGTCGGATACTACCGACCCGCTGATGGCCGGGCTAAAGCAATCACCGCGCCCCCTCAAAGGCCGATGCAGGGTTTGCGAATATCGAAATATCTGTGGCGGCAATACCCGCACCCGCGCATTCCAGGTCAGCGACGACCCCTGGTGGCAGGATCCGGGCTGTTATCTGAGTGACGAAGAACTCGGCATCAAAGCCGCCGATTATGCGGGCGACCAACCCGAAACCAATCAATTACAACGGCGTAAAATTCGCCGGGCGTCGTAAATTTCATCCCAGGTGAACGCTCTAAGCATATCTCAATGTAGGGTGGATAAGTGAAACGCATCCACCTTTTTTCCAGTTTTTGCGTACAACCTGTTTTGGTGGATGCGCTCCGCTTATCCACCCTACGACATGCTTTTGTCAGGTTCTCTCCAGGATGGGCACTGCTGTATAAAATACTGGCTGCCTTGCTGTTCTCTACATCCCCTGTATCAAGCATCGCGGCCTCATCAACCCCCGAACTCTACAAAACCCACTGCGCCGAATGCCACGGCCCTGACCGATTGGGCAGCATTGGCCCGGCCCTGTTGCCGGGCAACTTAAAGCGCCTTCGACAAAACAAGGCAGAGGCCGTGATCAAGCTGGGCCGCACCGCTACCCAGATGCCAGCCTTCGGTGAAAAACTCACCGCGAATGAAATCCAGCAACTCGCGGAGTACATTTTCAAACCGCCCGAGGCCTCGCCAGAATGGACGGCTGAAGACATACGCGCCAGCCGTATCGTCCACAGCCCCGAAGCCATCGCCGGAAAATACCAAAATGCCAGACCCATCTACGATGCAGACCCGCTGAATTTATTCCTGGTGGTAGAATCCGGCACGCATCACGTCAGCGTACTGGATGGCGACCGCCTGGAACCCATCCACCGCTTTAAATCCAGATTCGCACTGCACGGCGGCCCCAAGTATTCTTCTACCGGTCGTTATGTCTATTTCGCCTCACGTGACGGCTGGATCACCAAGTTCGACATGTACCGCCTCGAAGTGGTAGCCGAAGTTCGTGCCGGTATTAACACCCGCAATGCAGCGGTTTCCGCCGATGATCGTTATCTTCTGGTAGGCAACTATCTACCCCACGATCTGGTATTGCTCGACGCCAGAGATCTCAGTTTGATTAAAGTCATCCCTGTGGCTGGCGGCAACGGCGAAAGTTCACGCGTGAGCGCGGTTTACACAGCACCACCTAGAAACAGTTTTATCATCGCGCTCAAAGATGTCGAAGAACTCTGGGAACTGAATTACGCTGATGAACCCCCACCGGGTTTTGCCGCCAACTGGAACCACGATTACCGAAAAGACTCCGGCGACACCATCGACAACCCTTTCCCGATCAAACGTCGTCCCATAGATGGTTATCTCGACGATTTTTTCTTTGATCAGGAATACGTGCGCATCATCGGTTCCTCACGCGAAGGCGGCACCCGTGTATTTGATCTTGATTTAGGCCGCGTCACCCACACGCTTGACCTTCAGGGCTTGCCACACCTGTCCTCGGGTATCACCTGGCCCTACAAAGACACCACGGTACTGGCCACCCCCAACATCAAGAATGCCGAAGTCAGCATCATCGACATGCGAACCTGGGAAACCATTAAACGCATCCCCACCAAAGGCGCGGGGTTTTTCATGCGCAGCCATGAAAACTCGCCGTACGCCTGGGTCGATGTATTCTTTGGCGAAAACAAAGACCTGATGCACGTCATCGACAAACAAAGCCTGGAGATCGTCAAAACCCTCAAACCCGCCCCGGGCAAAACCTCCGCACATATCGAATTTACCCGCGACGGCTCAAAAGCCCTGCTCAGCATCTGGGAGCTCGACGGCGAGCTGATCGTATATAACGGCAACACCCTGGAAGAAGTAAAACGCATCCCCATGAGCAAACCCGTCGGCAAGTACAACGTTTACAACAAGATCACGCGATCAGAAGGCACCAGCCACTAAACGGCATAACTTCATCAGAAGTCAGAATGTAGGGTGTGATAAGCGATGCGCATCCATCAATAACTCAATACCCATAAACCGGATATGAATGATTCAACCGGTTATTTGCAGTCAAATTCTCAGTAAACCGACCGGTTGAGGTCGCAACTCTATATGGTCATTTTGAGGTTCGGCATTGAGAGCTGAAAACAACCAAATCGGCTGTTTAAGTACGTTCACTTATTGGTGAATCATGGCATCCCAAGCCCTCTGAGGGTCGAAGACCAGGTTTCTTGCAACTCTTTGTCGGCGTAGGGTCGCTGCTTTGTCCATACCGATAGCGTGCGCTTTGGGAAGGCTTCGACTGCAGAGGCTACTTCATGCCGTGCCTCTTCTGGTTGACCCAGGGCACTCAGGGCCAAGGCATGAATTAAATGCGTCAGATTCTTGTTACTCGGTGACGATGGTGGGCGATCTAATAATTCATTTGCCACTTTGGCGGCTGAACTTGCGTCCCCTTGAACTAAATATGCCTCAGCTAACTTGAAAACCACCCAGTCTGGGCCCCTTGGACTTAGGCGCGATGAAAGTTCCAGTTCCTCAACCGCCTTATCGGCGGCTCCCGAATGGATTAGTGTCATGCCGTAAACTGCGTGAACCAAATAATCACTTGGCTCTAGCAGCACGGCCTTGCTGGCGGTTTCAACAGCAGTACTCACATCCCCCTTAACGAGATACTGAGAGGCAAGATTAGCTGTTGCTGGCCCATGTGTCGGATCAATTTCCAGCGCCCTTTTTGATAGCTCAAAGGACTTTCTATCTGCTGCCTCCCTGTCCTCAACCCAATGCATTTGATAGTCGAGACGATAAGAAAATGCCAGATTGGCATAGGCCGTCGCGAAGGCAGGATCTAACTCGATTGCCTGCTCAAGAAGTTTTCGGCCTATAACGTTGTCCTCGGTATTGAATTTCTGAATAGTTCGATACCCCTCACGCTGGAGAAGCCAGGCGTCAAGATTTGTGGTCTCTCTGCTGCGAACTTTGTCGCGTTCTCCGAGTTCAAGTTGAGCACCGATGTTGGCAATAATTTTCAGAGTAATTTCGTCTTTGACTTCAAAAAGATCTGTCATCTCTTTGTCGTACCGGTCAGACCAGACAAACTGACCATCTATTGCATCAACGAGTTGCGTGCTGACCCTGATCCTGTTGCCATCTCTTTGTAGATTTCCTTTTAAAACGTAACGAACACCAAAGTCTTCCGCAACACTTTTGGCGCTGTACTCTTTGCCCTTAAGTCGCGATGTTGTCGAACTGGAAATAACAAACATCCCAGATAATCTGGAAAGTGATGTAAGAATATCCTCGCTGAAACTGATAGCTAAAAAATCCTGGTCAGGATCCCCCGATAAATTATTAAATGGCAGCACCGCGATAGATGGGTTTTTCGGCAACTGGTATGCAAGTCTATTTTGATCGGCGGGTTCGAAATCGGTTTTTTGTCCTAACCACCAATAGCCAATACTCACCATAGAAACAATAAATAGAGCTATCGTGACAGTTGTATTTCGAAATCGCTTAATAGAATTTCCTATACCTTTTTTTGTTGGTGTGCCACCACCTACCACTTTGAAAACCCGAACCGGACGAGTGATATTCTTGACTTTCATCTCCCCTAAATCTTCAAGATTCAGATCGAGGTGATCGCGGATTTGATCACGCACTGATCTGGATAAATATATCCCACCAGTGTCGGCCATGGCTTCCAAACGGGCTGCTATATTGACCCCATCGCCCAGAAGATCATCACCCTCGGTTACTACATCGCCAACATTGATTCCGATGCGAAGTCGTATTTGCCGCTCAGTTGGTACATTGGTATTGCGGTTGGCCAATCCATCTTGTACAGCAATCGCACAGCGCACGGCCTCAACAGCGCTGGGGAACTCAATTAACAAACTATCGCCGGCCGTATTGGCTACACGTCCACCATACCGATCAATGAGAGGATTAAAGAGTTCCTGACGATGGGCTCGCAGGGCCCGAAGAGTCTCCTCCTCGTCTTCAAGGACTAAACGGGAGTATTCCACTACATCGGTGGCGACAATTGTGGTTAATCTTCGTTGTATCCCATCAGCCATAACTGAAGCTTAGCTGTAGAAATGTTCGAAATCCACAGTTTTGTTCATTGGCAGAATGTGCCTACAATAGCGAATGCCCACAATGTGCCGAACTGAGACGATTGAGGGAACTAATACAAATGGCTGGATTGCACTGTGATCTCAACCGGTTGGTGCAAAACATTGGCCAATTCGTTCTACCGGTGTGCGTGTAAGCATCGTAGAAGAAAGATAGGCATGCATCAATCTGAAAAACATTAGAGAATCTTTAACACTATCGCGTATTTTGGGTAGGCTGACGGGGCTAAAGTCCCGTTTCCTTTAGAGGAAATATAGCTGGAAAATGGAGCCTGAACGCATTTTTTACAGCGGTGAAACGCCAGGAGGGTAAAGAAAGCTTAGGCGTCCGCTACGAACTTGCGCATCCAGTCGATGTTTTGCAGGGTAACCTGCTTATCTGAGACTTGAATAATGCTATCGCGTTTCAGTTTGGAGAGGATGCGTGACAGGGTTTCGGGCGTAATCGCCAGGCGCGATGC
>JAAELZ010000852.1 GCA_024226105.1 Pseudomonadota bacterium
AGATGGAAAGGTTGTATGACGTTTGTCATTGCACGAACAGATTATCCGTAATATTGATTGATAACAATATCATACAGTTCGTTCGAATATTTGCACCATACGCCAGCCGTTAACACGAGTTGCCACCCCAGATCGCCTATCGGGGTACCAAATTGCATCAAAACGTGAACAATTTTGCACTCTTTCAGCACCAGTGCAAACCGTATATCATTGTAATTTGGGATTTTTCAAGTTTATCAGTCCTGCTTAAACCATGAAAACTTTGGGTATTATATTTGTGTCTTTTACGTTTCAGGCGTGTTTATAACCAAACATCTGTGAATCAGTGTGTGCGGGATTCGGTTTGTGAGCCGGCTTGTATGCGTGGATAGTGTGCGGGTTCGGCTGTGCGTTAATTTTACTCTCCCCATAGAGTCGAAATGGGCGCCGCCCACAGTCGGTTTCCAAGTGGCTGCGTCTCTGTGCCATCGTACAGCAGAATGCCCCGAGTAAACCGCTCTCCAGCGATGCTGGCAAGCCGATTGAGTCCGCGCAGATCGCCCTTTTTTATCGTAGCCGCTGCCTTGACTTCCACCGCAACCAACTGACCGGCGGTATCCTCGATCACCACATCGACTTCGTTTTGATCGTGATCCCGATAATAGAATAATTGATAGTCCCCATAGGCGGTCGCCGCGTGTTTAAGCAGTTCCCCATAAATAAAAGTCTCCAGCACATTGCCAAAGCGGTTGCGCTCCAGCTTGGCGGTAGTCGGTGTGATTGCAACCAGAGTGGACAGCAGACCTGAATCAATGAACTGTAATTTCGGGGTTTTCACCAAACGTTTTAGCCGGTTGCCAGACCATACCTCAACC
>JAAELZ010000853.1 GCA_024226105.1 Pseudomonadota bacterium
AAAAACATCGTTCAATTCATTCTTCGGGATGAAGATCATGGTTCCAACAATAATGACCGACATCAGGGGTAACAGCATGCGCCGTTGTGCCACTACCCAATCTGCGAAACGATTCATTGATTTCATCCCAAGCGTACTTTCCGCCTTTTGTTTAACGGGCAACAGGGTAACCAGCGCAGGCAGGAAAAATACCGCATAAAACCAGGCGAACATGACCCCCATCGCCGAGATATTTCCCAGGTCGTGGAAAGGGGGGGCATCACTGAAGTTCAAAGATAAAAAGCCAATAGCCGTTGTCAACGAGGTTAAAAATACCGGGCTGAAATTAATTCGCAGGCTTTCGCTCATCGCCTCACATTTATCCAGGCCTTCATGGTACTTGTGTAACCAGTTTGACAGGACATGCACACAGTCTGCGACCGCCAGTGTGAGGATAATGGTCGGTGCTGACATCGACGGTGGACTCAGTTTTATGCCCATCCAGCCCGCCATCCCCATGGCAGAAACAATCGACATCAATATGGTCAGGAATGTACCAACCGTACCGCCAAATCCGCGTAACTGCAAAAATACCAGCAACAAAATAATCCCGAAAGCTGCGGGTATCAGGTGTGTCATATCATAAAGTGTGGCCTCAGGAAAAGCGGCATTCATCATTACAATACCCGTCAGATAGGGTTTTAAATCCGGATAGGTCTCCCGAATGTAATCCCTCAGTTCACGAATATAGGTGACCACCTCCGGGCCTTCAGTTGCTTCATCCAGCCCAGGTAACTCCACGGTAACATTGATCGCCGTGACTTTAGCATCAGACGCAATCAATCTATGTACCAGCAATGGTTCCTTCAGGGCGATATCTTTGATTCGAGCCAGGCCCGCTGTATCAAGTTCCTGCGCATTTTCATATAAATCACCTACCATCAGGTCATCACCGTCTGCTTCGGTATGCTGATAATTTGACAGGGAATCTACGCGAACAGAATAAGGTGTCTGCCAGGCGCGTTCGGTGATATCTGCGATGGCTGCCAGAGTACCGGGTTTGAATACAATCCCGTCATCCGGTGCCAGCGCAATAAGCACATTATCATTTTTTGAATAGGTATCCTGCATGGTCTCGAATGCGACGAGATGCGGGTCATCACCGGCAAAAAACACTCGATAATCATTGGTAAAAACAAGATTTTTTACTCCTGATGCTGTCGCTAGAACCAGCACGATACTAAGCAAAAGGCTCCACACGCGATGCCGCATTACCCATTGTCCAATTGCTACACTAGTTTTTTCCACTACTAAATGTCCTTGAGGTTGTTGTTTTTTCGTTGTTTATAAATCCGGCTTCGCCCGAAGCTGGTGAAGATAGTGAATCAGGCCTTCACCGCACTGGACCAGAACGTCTACACTTCTGGCGCTTTTTGCCATTCCCATACAACCTTGCATGGTTGCCATAATAAAGAGTGCAATTGAATCTGCGCTCACATCCCGTTTCACGTTGCCAGCCCCCTGGCCACGCCTGAAGGCTACGGTAAGTTTTTTCAGTTTGTAACGATACAAAACATCTATCCGGTGCTGAATTTCTTCATCAATCGGCGCCATTTCCTGTGCCAGGCTATCCAGCGGGCAACCCAGCGCAACATCGTCATCGCTCATTTGCTCCCTGAAACCATACAAAACCTCAATTAGCGCTGAGATCGGATCGTCTGTATTCTGTATCGGCTTGATAAACGTGTTTTCAACATAGCTTGTAAATAACTCATCAACCAGGGCTACGACCATATCATGTTTGCTTTTAAAATGGTGGTAAAAGGCGCCTTTGGTAACCTCTGCCTGGTTTATTATGTTTTGAATACTCGCCGCCTGATAACCGTAAAAATGGATTTCCCTGAACGCAGCAAGCAATAATTTCTGTCGCGTACTCTGCACGTCTCCATCGAACCAGTTTAGCCACCAGTTTTCCCGGTATTCCACTTGAGGCCACAATTTCATAACTCGACCTTACATACCGACCGTTCGGTATGTCAAGAGTATTTTCTGCCACTTAAAACATTGCGTCCCCGGAAACATAAACACGCGACGAGCCCTCTTCACCCAGGCCCTGAGCATAATCAATGCGTATCTCGGTATCCACCCACTGCTTTAGCTTCCAGCGTAAACTAACGCCGGCGCCGGATTCAAACTCCAGGTCCTTGATTTCTGAAAAACTTTCATAGGCATTGCCAAAATCAAACAACACGCCTGCCCGCAGATTTTTTTTACCAAATATGGGCGTGAGGAACTGGGTATTGACCAGAAAATAGGCGTCGCCCTCCAGGGTTTCGCGCCGATAGCCACGCAGGGTGGTACTACCGCTAAGTTCGTAAATCGGATCACCAAAAATGGATCGATTGCCCGAAGCCCCCTGGATTTGAACATTAAAATTGGTGTGTTCCCGCCAGGGCAGGGGCAGGTAGTGGCGGTAAAACGCATATTTGTTGAAGTAAGGACGATCAGAACCCAGCGTTTCATTCGCCTGTTTAAGCGCCATACCCAAAGCGTATCCTTTACGGCTATAGAGCAGATCATGAACAGTATTGTAGCTCAGGCTTCCGGCCAGGCTAATCTCAGTTACATCATCGTATAACCCCGGCGCGCCACTCAGGTGGTCATGCTCAAAACGCTGAAATTCAATACCGAGGCTTGCATGCAAGCCTTTACTAACTCCGGTGGGTGAAAACCATCTGCCGATGCCTATCCCAAAAACATATTCGGTTCGGTCATAGCTTCCTTCAAACCCTTCTCTTTCTTCATCCAGTACAGATTGTGCCGCCGTAGCGTAGTTATACGCCGAATAGGGTGTCCCTATGATCCTCGGATAGGAAAATCGCCAGCTTATGCCATACAGTTCATCAGTGGTCGCATCGTCAAATTTTTTGTAGGCCGCCGTCAATTTTGCACTCTGGTTAAGCCCGTTAAAGTTGTTGGCCCGCAAATTCATTCCAAGTGTTACATCTCCATCGGCATTACGGTCGATTCGCGGCAAGATGTACCAGTCGTGCTTTTTCTCCTTTACCGTCACCACCAGCCGGACGATATCCGCCTCCTGTTCCTGAAGTATTTCAACGCGCCTGAACAAGCCCAGATCCATAATCGCCTGGCGCGACTGTTCAATCGCCACCTTCGTTATTTCGTCGCCGATTTTAAGCAGCATTTCCTGTTCAATGACTTCGCTACGGGTTTTTTTATTTCCCTCAATAACAATCTGATTGAGGGTATCAGCCCAAATCAGCAACGGGAAAAGCCCCGACAACACGAGAGCTGCTAAACGAATAATCATGCGCTTCATCCAGTTATAACGTCCAGTTCCGGGTCACAGCACTCTGGGTGCACCTCGATGCGCACCGTGCACCATAAAGATACCCGACAACACCAGTGCCAGCGCCATCCACATTCGCCACTCTGTCTGTTCGCCCATCAAATAAACCCCAATAATGCTGCCAAACACAGGAATAATGTAGTTGATCTGCGCAAAACGGGTCGCACCCAGGTTGTGTACCAACCTGAAATACAACACACTGGCCAGCGCCGTTGGAAACAGGCCCAGCAGGGTCATAGGTACGACCGCGCGCAGATTCCAGTTCATCTGCATCGGGTTTTCCAGGGTAAAGGCAAAAATAAAAGCGAAAATAGTGCCCGCAATAAGTGCGCCTGTGGCAACCTCTATACCTGATGCGGTTACCTGTCGACGCACAAAAATAGTCACGCCTGCATAGGATAAAGACGCCACCAGCACCGTAATTTGCGCCAGCAGCTCGTTATCCGTGCCATTCCAGGCGGAGGCCCCGAGCAGCACTAAAAGACCGGAAAACCCCAGGCCAATTCCTGTGAGCGAGCGCGAACTAAAGGGCTCATCTTCAAGAAAGTAATGTGCCATAATTACGGTAAACAGGGGCATGATGCCCATCAAAACCGCGGTTAAAGAACTGTCTAATGTTTGCTCACTCCAGCCAATCAACGTAAAAGGTAAAGCATTGCCAAACAGGCCGATAACGGCGTAACTGAACATTGCCGGGGCTGATAAATCCAGACGTACTCGACGAATGAACCGCAACCAGATCACGAGCGCCAGCGCGGCTATGAGAATCCTGCCCGCGGTTAATGTAGCGGGACCAATTTCCGTTACCCCGATTTTGATCATGCTAAAAGAAGTGCCCCAGATGGCCGCGACCAAGAGCAAAAGCAGATAATCTTTGAATAAGGGGTGTTTCATCCAGCTAAATGTGGGCTATTAGTAGTGTGCGCCTGTCCTGGTGCGAGAAAGCCTGAGCATGGAACTGTTTTACTCAGCTTAAGGGACAGCAAATGTACCCGCTATTGTAACCCGTTAGCCCGCCCGAATAACCCATGAATTTGACGTCCCCTTGCCTGGATGTTAATTCTACAATAACCTTCCCCTGTTTTCCGGGGCTTAGAATCCACACACAAGTACAATGCTCAATCAGATAGTTCACTTTAGAGGTCTGCATTTTTTCCTTAGTCCGCGTGATTTTAATGCGAACTCACAAATACA
>JAAELZ010000854.1 GCA_024226105.1 Pseudomonadota bacterium
GTTTAAATGTGACTGGAATAGGTAAAAAACATAACCAGTCCAACCAGAGGGATGCCAAAATCGCTTCGCGCTTTTGTCACCCCTGTTGGTGGCGTTGTACTAGCCCGGCAAGCCGGGGAGATTGACCCTACTAAATAACATAGAAATCGACACATGGAACGTGTAATACAAACCCTATTCACCCAACACTTCGAAGCCTACTCTCGCAGCCATAAACTGAGCGTGCGCGAACTCGATGCCGCCCGAAGCTTCATAGCCTGTCGCACAGCAGAATTAGGAGGGCATATCGAAACCTGCCCCGAAGGACATATCAAACGGGCACACTATAACTCCTGCAAGCATCGCAGCTGTGCCCAGTGCAATGCCATACAGATAGAACGGTGGTTACAGAAACAAAAAAGCCGCCTGCTACAGTGTCCTCACCACCACATCATATTCACCATCGCTCACGAACTCATCCCCCTATGGCAGTTTAATCGCACTGCAGTCATGAACCTGTTATTTAAGGCCATTCGTAAAACGCTACTGGATTTTCTCGATGACCCACGTTGCCTCGGTGCGGTGCCCGGGATACTCTGCGCCTTTCACAGCTGGGGACGCGATATGCTCAATCATCCGCACGGGCATTGCCTGGTGACGGATGGCGGCTTGAATAGTGAAGGTGAATGGCTCACGCCAAAGCGCAGTCATTTCCTGCCGATCACAGCAGTCATGCTCAAATTTCGTGGCACTTTTTGCGGACTACTACACCAGGCACTGGATGCCGGAGACATCGATGCACCCACACAAGACACGATTGGGCAGTGGCACGGCATCATCAAAAAAACCCAAAGGAAGAAATGGAATGTTAACCTGCGTGAACGTTACGACCACGGCCAGGGTGTCGCCACCTACCTGGCCCGATATGTCCGAGGTGGACCGGTTTCGGACCATCAAATGACATTGAGTCAGGGCCGCATCCGGTTTCGTTACTACGAACACCGCAAAAACAGCAACGGCAAAAAACAACACCCCAGCTACCTCACCCTGAGCCCCGAGCAATTCTTCAAACGCTACCTACAACACATCCCCGAAAAACGAAAACAGGTCGTACGCGCCTGGGGGCTGTACGCCACCGCCAAACAAAGCGGACTCAACCAGGCCAGAGCACACCACCAGCAAAACCCGGTAGAACCGGTCGAGAATATCGAGTGGCAAGACTTCATCGAAGGAATTACCGGCGAGGATTTCCGCCACTGCCCGACCTGCCAGCGACAATTGATCAGCCAATTAATTGTGCCGAAGCAGCAGTCACCGCCACCGAAGCGATCATTCACGGAAATAGTCGACAGACTGCTCAAGAAAGAGCCGGAA
>JAAELZ010000855.1 GCA_024226105.1 Pseudomonadota bacterium
AGTATTTGCCCCATTTGAAGAGAGCGTCAACCCAAGTCCAGTTTGGGCGGGCGATTAATGCGTAGGTTAGTAAGAGGGGAAATAACCCCATTCCCAAGAGCAGGAATAGGCCCGGCAGGATAAAATTTGAAACTGGCAGAAGCGGTAGAAGATGAGCAAATTGCAGATAGCCACCATTGGCAGGATTGGCTAACATTGGAATACCGCCGGAAAAGCCTCCTATTGATAAGAAAAGAAGGGCAGAGATTAAGGGCCAAAGCATAAGTGGACGTTTCATGATACTTTCGGCATGGTTCATTTTCTACCCCCAGAAAGGGTTGGGCAGCTTGACAAATTAATCTACGCGAGCTGCATTTGAGTAGGGCAAAACAGGCTGACCACAAGTGAGCGGGTCAGCATTCGAAAAAGTCAGGCAGTCAGGTTCAAACAGTGGCTGGATAGCCGAGAGCGGCTAACCAATCATCGGTCTCATGTCCATCTGGGGTATACACTTTGATGCCAGCCAACTGGAAAGGGCTTTTGCCAGCCCGTTTTTCACTGCGCTGGAAGAGGTGCATATTGAACCAAAGGATGAAGAGGTAAAGCCAGTTCTGGGCAGTCTTGCGGCTCTGGAAACTTCGTTTGACCCACAGGTAAGGCTTGATAATGCTGTTGACGGTTTCAGCGGCACAACTGGTGCGCAGGACATGTTCGAGAATATTGAGTAACTCTTCAGCCAACTGGTGAGCTTCGGGGTCATCGGCAACCCGTTCAGTCAGCAGTTCCTGGGCTTCGTCGGCCAGGGTTTTGAAACGAGGGTGACCATTGACCAGCGCGCGCTTCAAACGCCAGGCTCGTGCGACCGTCTTTTGGAAGAGAGCTTGCTCGCTCGGGTCGGGCAAAAACTTGGCCAGGCGAGCCTGCCAGGGAATGAGTTGGATTTCTAGCCAGTCGAGAAAAGTCAGGAGCTCATCCATTTGTCTCTTGATATAGGTGGCCAGTTTGTCAGCCCGGAAATGGTTCAACTCACGCAGGGCTTGCAAACTTTCTGTCAGCAACCAGAGGTTGATTTCCTGGTCGCGGATTTCACCAGAGCGCCAATCAACCAGTTCGAGGGCATCACAAATGCAACCCGCCCAGAAGCGTACCCGGGCACTAAGTTCAACCAGTTCTTCTGCTTCGGCATCCAGACGGCCCCATTTTTCGAACAGTTGCTCGTCAGCGGGCGCTTTGAGTACTTTTTCGAACCTGTTTTCTGCGTTTTCCAGCTTGCGCAGGGCACTCCCTTCCATCGTCCTGACGGTTTTTGCCGCTTTATGCATCACATGCCAGACATCCTTCTGCACCGTGACCGAAAACTCTGCTTCCAGCAACCGGGCTTCTTTGAGCGATTTGGGATAGAAGTTGGCGGCGTCTTCGGTCAGGCCCACAATCTGGATACCCCGGCTGCGGTCAATGGCCAGGCTGACACCCCAATGCACGCTGTCGCAACTCTTTTCGACATGCCCGCTCAACAAAACGTAGCTATGCGGTTCAACCGTCAGCAGAAAGGCTAAATTGCCCAGGTATGTTTCATCACGAGCCGCAATGATTTCTCCCAGTACGCGGTAATCCAATTTGTCCAGAATGCGCCCGGCCTGCTGTCCGACTTCGTTGATGAACTGGGACAGGTACCCCAGCGAACAACTCCGGTCAAATGCGGTTTGCAAACAGTCTTGCATCGCCCGTAAGCTGACCCCGCCGGGAAACAACAGGCTCAAGATCGTGCGCTTGAGCCGCATCTGGTCGACCTGCATGTGGGCCCCTTCTTCAACCGGGGCGGGGACGCTTTCGAGAAGCAATTCCGGCTGTGCGGCACCTGTTTCCAACAGTCTGTCCCGGCATTGTTGGCCAATTGCATAAATCGTCTCGCGACTGGTATTGTTTACTTCTGCCAGCCAGGTGACCATTCCCCAGGGTCGATATGGCCGCGGAATGTTGAGGATGACTCCAATCAACAAACGGGCTGTCAGGCCAATATCGGGGCGTTTCCAAACGCTCTCGGCTAACGGCTCTCCTGCCAGTATTTGCCAGGTTGTTTCGACCGGTTCCGGCCAGGTAATCATCGTGTTTGGGGTTTCAGGGTACAATTTCATCGAAGGTGGTCTCCTTGTGCTCATTTATGGTTTGTTTGTCCCTACTATTGTATGCGCTTTTGACCACCTTCTCTTATTCAATTTGTCAACCTGCTTCACTGCTCAAATTGAACCGTGTCCAAAATTTGATGGTTCGCGGTTTTTGCGCGAGACATCGTTTGAGCGTGTGGTTTTCTCTGGAAGTACGCGTTTTAACGGAGTTGAGTTCAGGGGATATGCTAATTTTCGCGGTGTTCAATTTTTGCAGCGTACATTTATCGAAAACGTATGGTTTCGGAAGCGCGCGGATTTTTCCAAAGCGCTTTTTGTAAGTTTGACGGGTTTTGAC
>JAAELZ010000856.1 GCA_024226105.1 Pseudomonadota bacterium
GGGCTCAGTTCGGTTTCAAATTCGACCATGCTATCGCGCTGGTGCTGGGCAAATCTGCTGACGCGATCGTAGGAAAACTTGATGTCGTCTTTTTCCTGTTGTGAAACTTTTGCTATTGCGGCATCGATTTGCTCGCGGGTCATAACCGGGTTGCCACCATCCCAGCCGTCCAACCGCTTGGCGTATTCCAGCGCTTTTTCTTCTCCACCCGCTTCAATTTCGTTCAGCATTTTGACGACAACGTCGCGGGTATTGTCTTCACCGGTAGCAGACGTCTTCGCCGCCTTCTTGATATATTCGATTGCCATTGGTATTCTCATCCTAAAATGTAAGCGCTTACATTTTAGGATGAATTCAGTTTATCAGTCAAACGAAATCAGACTATTGGTGGACAATATCGCAAATATTTGCCTGAAGGTTTCGCTATCAAATTGCCAAATTGTTAGAAAGCCCAGGTCGTAAATAATCAAATGCCGAAAAGACTAAAAGCAAGAAACAACAACACCGGATCGAGCCGTCAAAGGATCCTCACTGCAAAAAGCGTTTCCCTGGGTGATGTCGCGCAGCATTCTGGTGTTTCCACGGCTACCGTTTCCAGGGTGATAAACAACCCCGAAAAAGTCGCCGCCAAGAGCCGGATTGCGGTAAATGCGTCGATCGAAGAGCTTGGTTACATCCCCGATGGCGCGGCCAGGGCACTGGCATCGCGCCACTCCGGAATTATCGGTGCCGTTGTACCGACCCTGGATAACGCGCTATTCGCGACGGGTATACAAAGCCTGCAGCGCAGGCTTA
>JAAELZ010000857.1 GCA_024226105.1 Pseudomonadota bacterium
GGCAAATTATCCACCAAAAGAAAGCCCTTCAAAAGTCAAAGTAGCCGCCGAGACTCTGAATATGCGCATCCTGCCCGACTTGCAACAAGCTATCGTGACCAGGCTTGAAAAAGGAACCGTTCTCAAAGTTATCGGTTTGGAAAATGCGTGGTTGCAGGTTGAAACTTCGGATGGAAGAACGGGCTGGGTAGCCGGCTATTTAACCACTGACCTCCGCACAGGCAGGCCTGCATTACCACTCCTTTAGTGCTGACTACAATGGGGTGAGTTATTTATGTTGCCGCAGGCGCGAATATAGGCAGTAAAAACAATCTTGTCGTGCTATCCTTTTGTATTATATAAGTATTGTTGACCCTGCCCCGGTTTTCTGCCAGTTTACTTTGCAATAACTTACCGATCAATCGTGCCTGCTCCCAATGCCTGCAAAAACAATAAATCATTTGCCCCAAAAAGGTTCCCCTGTATAATTATCCCACCCCCAGAACCAACCACCGCACACCCCATTGCCGTCAAACCCGTCCAATCCTCCCGCAATAGATACCGCCACCCAATGGCTGGCGAATACGCTTAAGGAAGAAAAAACCAACTGCGCCAGCCTTTCTGACAACGATGCGAAAGCAATCCTCCAAACCGGCCTGGAACACGGCGTACTTTCCCTAATCCATTACTTTATAACAGAAACAGAAAGCCCCAACACTTGCCCCGACGCCCTACTGAAAAAAACCCGGCAGCACAACCTGCAGGGCGTTGCAGCCGATCTCCTACGCCACCATGAGCTCGAACACATCATCGAGTTGCTCAATACGGCTGGCCTCAACTTCCTGTTAATGAAAGGCGGTGCGCTTGCACATACTCTATACCCTCAACCCCATCAGCGGGAACGCTGCGATGCCGACCTGCTGTTCCCGGATAAACCCAGTTCCGACAAGGCCTGGGAAATACTAAAAAACGAGGGTTACAAACGCGGAAACACGCTGGATGGAGATTTCGTCGGCTATCAATTTAGCTGTAGTCGCGAATTGAGAAAGGGGCTTCACAGCTCACTGGACATCCACCGA
>JAAELZ010000858.1 GCA_024226105.1 Pseudomonadota bacterium
CCTGCCGGGCAGCAATGATGATTTCGTCAAAGGGATGCAATATATCCAGCGACGCGAGAAAATCGTTAAATCTTTCCTCAAGGGCCACGGTACGGTCGGTAACGATCAACCCATTAGTGCAGCTTACGGCGCGGACCATTGCTCAGAACTGGCTCAGCGACCATTTGACCCGGACAAAGCCAAGTTCCATTTCAAGAAAGCCGGTATCAATTCGGCCGAAATGCACGTGGCTGAAGTGGTGGCGGGCGTTGCGGACGCCGCTTTACTTTGCCAGGCAGAACTTAAGAAAATCGGTTTTGACCTCGCCATTAAAAAAGTGCCCAATGATGGTTACTGGGGCGCGGTATGGATGAAAACACCGATTAACGTGGTGACATGGAATATGCGGCCGACGGCCAATGCGATGCTGTCGATTGCCTTTGCGCCGGATGCGGCGTGGAACGATACTCTGTGGAATAATGACCGCCTGGGCGAGCTGCTGAAATTGTCTCTCAGTGAAACAGACCCGGATAAGCGTCACGGCATGTATTGTGAAATGCAAACCCTGGTGCATGAAGGTTCCGGCATGGTTATTCCTGCCCATCCAAACTACATTGATGGCAAGAGCTCTAAACTTCACGGCATACCGAAAGTGCCATTGGGCCAGGTCGGCGCCGCCGAATTTCCTGAGTTCGCCTGGTTAGAAGCCTAGGTTTTATCGAATACTCCGCCCGGGTTTATAATTCGGGCGGATTTAAGGGCACCTCTATCAGTTCATGTATAACCATCTTAAGCCAGGAAAGCTCAAGCTCTTCGCACCCATCCTTCGCAATAGCTAAATCGTTGCGTACGGGTCACGCTTTGATCTAGAGTTATTCTGACCTTAATCTGGCACATCCAGAACGAATACAGATGCCCTGAGGGTTTTCCTCTGGTGCCGATCTTGTAATTGTTTTTCAGCACCAGAGGGTTAGCTCTGATATTTCTGTAGTTTTAGATTATTGAGGTAAGCTTGCTATGATGATGCAGATGGTGATTCGTCGGCTCCTGATCGGGGTCGCAACCCTGTGGGTGGTTTCCGTTCTGGTTTTTGCCGGGACAAATATATTACCGGGTGACGTTGCCCAGATTATACTCGGGCAGAGCGCGACGCCGGAGACTCTGGCGGCATTACGCACCGAACTGGGCCTTGATCAGCC
>JAAELZ010000859.1 GCA_024226105.1 Pseudomonadota bacterium
GCCGGAAAGGGTACGCGTGTTCAGCCTCTGACCTATCGCCTGCCCAAACCGATGATAGAGGTTATGGCTAAGCCGGTGATGGAGTACCCGATTGAGGAGTTGGCCAAACATGTGCTTAACGATATTATGATCAATGTCAGCCATCAGGCGCACCGGATCGAAGAATATTTTGGTGATGGTCGACGTTGGGGTGTGGATATCGGTTATTCCTTTGAGGGGCATATAGAGCAGGGTGAAGTGATTGCCGAGCCCATCGGTTCGGCGGGCGGCATCAAACGTATTCAGGAGTTTGGAAATTTCTTTGATGATACCGCGTTGATTATCTGTGGAGACGCCATCATTGATCTGGATTTGACTGCGGCAGTGCGCAAACACTGGCAATCAGGTGCAAAGGCCTCGATTGTGACCTATGAAGTTGAGCCTGAAAAAGTATCGGATTATGGTGTGGTTGTGTGTGATGAAAATGGCCAGATTACTTCGTTTCAGGAAAAACCCAGCATAGAAGATGCGCAATCGAACCTGGTGAATACCGGAATCTATTTTTTTGAACCCGAAGTCGTCGACATGATCCCGGGTGGGACGGCCTATGATATAGGTAGCGAGTTATTGCCTGAAGTAGTGGAACTGGGCTTGCCGTTTAAAGCCATCAACTTACCTTTTACCTGGATAGATATTGGACAGCTAAATGATTTCTGGCTGACAAACCAACGTTTAATGCGCGGTGAAATGCGCTCTATTCCGATACCTGGCAGGGAAGTTCGGCCGCAGGTCTGGGAGGGTTTAAATGTTAACGTAGACTGGGATGAAGTGCGCGTCGAAGGGCCGGTTTATATCGGCTCAAACACCCTGATCGAACCGGGTTGTGAATTAATCGGGCCGATCTGGATTTCACACGGATGCGTTATTCGTTCCGGGGCGCGAATTCGCCATAGTATGGTGTTTGAACATACTCACCTGGGGCCGGCCGCAAATGTTGACGAAGCTATGGTATTTGGCCATCGGCTTGTTGACCGGCAGGGACAGCGTCAGGATAGTGCCGGCGATGATATCGCATGGGTGGGTGATGCACGGGATCCCCGGTTTAAGTCATAGCAAAAGAATTGAGCGCTTCGGGCAAAATAGCGAAGAATGTGATTTCCGGGTGAAGGGGAATTAGTTTATAATCCGCGCGCTTTATGGGCTTTGAGAGTGTGTCACACCTTGGATCACAGGTTTTTGCCCCAATATAGTCGAACTAAACGACTTTCAAATTAGTCAAATCTGTTTACGCTAAAACGCAAAAGATACAATGCCAATTTACGAATATCAATGCCGCGCTTGCGGGCATGAACTTGAAGCGCTGCAAAAAATGGCTGATGATGCTCTGGTATATTGTCCGGAATGTCATGGCGAGACGCTTAAAAAGAAAATTTCTGCCGTCGGTTTTCAGTTAAAAGGTACGGGCTGGTACGAAACCGATTTTAAGAATTCGGGTGCCCAGCCAGCCAGCAAAACGGCAAGTACGAGTAGCGATGGCAAGCAGAGTGAAAAACCTGCCGGGGAAAGCAAATCTGGTAAAAGCGATGCCGGTAAAAACAAATCAAAGGTTGGCGCCAGCTCGCAGGCTGCCTGATATCACTTAAGTACAGAGGTTAGCCCGTGCGCACACACTATAGCGGTGAGATAAACGAAGCTCACATAGATGAAATTCTCACAGTTAACGGCTGGGTGCAAAACCGCCGTGACCACGGCGGTGTCATTTTTATCGATTTACGTGATAAGAGCGGTATTTTGCAAATCGTGATTGATCCCGACACGCCCGAAGCTTTCAAACTTGCGGACGCAGCGCGGAATGAATTCGTTATTCAGGCCAGCGGTATCGTTAGAAACCGTCCTGAGGGCACCACGAATGCCAACATGCCAACCGGCATGGTTGAAATGCTGGTTAAAGATCTGGTGTTGCTCAATCGTTGTGAGCCTCTGCCATTTCAGCTGGAAGA
>JAAELZ010000860.1 GCA_024226105.1 Pseudomonadota bacterium
CGTATCTACCATATCGACAGGGGTTATGATTGCATCGAGGAAAAATTCTCTCAGTTAGGGGGTGAAATTCAACGGGTATCAGGCAGGCAGTATCAGCAAATGCGCGATGCGGCTAAACAGGCTGCCGGGGTATCGTGAAAAAACTAAATACTCAAAGTAGCGATTTCAAAGCACAGTTAGCCCGGCTGCTTGATCGTGATACGGCGGAAGATCGCGCGGTTGAGCTTACCGTCAGGGAGATTATTGATGCGGTTCGTGCCGGGGGAGACGCTGCGCTGATGGATTTTAGCCGCAAATTTGACCGCCTGGAACTTGCTGATGCAGCGGAGCTTGAATTCCCGGCCGCAAATCTCGAAGCGGCCTATTACAGCCTGGACGAACCCGTGCAGCAAGCCCTGAGCGTTGCGGCAAAACGAATTCATGCTTACCATGAAAAGGAGGTTGCGCAGTCCTGGTCCTATACCGAAGCTGACGGAACCCGGCTTGGGCAGATTATTACACCGCTCGACAGCGTAGGTGTCTATGTTCCAGGCGGAAAAGCGGCCTATCCATCCTCTGTTTTGATGACGGTTACCCCGGCCAAAGTTGCAGGGGTGAAAGAAATAATTATGGTGGTGCCGACACCGGACGGCGAGGTAAATCCGGCGGTACTCGCAGCAGCCCATCTGGCGGGAGTAGACCGGGTTTTTAGCATTGGCGGTGCTCAGGCTGTTGCGGCGCTGGCTTATGGCACCGAAACCGTGCCACGTGTGGACAAAATTGTTGGCCCGGGTAATATTTACGTGGCGACGGCAAAACGCCAGGTGTTCGGACAGGTCGGGATAGATATGATCGCGGGGCCATCTGAAGTGGTTGTCATCGCCGACAAAAAGGCGAATGCAGACTGGGCGGTGATGGATCTGTTTGCGCAGGCTGAACATGACGAGCTCGCCCAGTCGATCCTGATTACCGATTCCGAAGATTTCGCCGATGCCGCAGAAACATCAATTGAGCGTTTGCTACCGGAAATGGAACGTTACGCGATAATTGAAAAATCGCTGAAGGATTACGGAGCGATGATCATTACCCAATCAGCTGAAGAATCAGTCGAAATCGCCAACCGTATTGCGCCTGAACACCTGGAGTTGATGGTTGATAATGTGGATGAAATAATCCCGCTTATTCGCCACGCGGGCGCTATTTTTGCCGGGCGCTATAGTGCTGAATCACTGGGTGATTATTGTGCGGGCCCGAATCATGTTTTACCAACGGCGGGAACAGCGCGCTTTAGCTCGCCCCTGGGCGTTTATGATTATCAGAAGCGCTCGAGCCTGATCCAGGTTTCCGAGGAAGGTGCGGATACGATTGCTCGCATTGCTTCCACACTGGCACGCTGTGAAGGCCTTACAGGGCACGCTCGCTCAGCTGAATTTCGCTTCAAGCCGGGCTAGGAGATGCCGGAAAAACCCCGCGTACATGGCGTAAAAACAATTGCGCAAACGCGTCTGTTCCATATTGAGGCCGTCGATCTGGAGTTTTCCAATGGCGCACGTCGACAGTATGAGCGCATCAACAATGATACTGCCGGGGCAGTAACGGTGATCCCGGTTACCCTCGAGTCGGTGATCCTGGTTCGTGAATATGCCGTGGGGTCGGATGAGTACGAACTGGGGTTTGTCAAAGGCCTGATTGACCCCGGAGAAACACCCCTTGAGGCGGGAAATCGTGAATTGAAAGAAGAAGTTGGTTTTGGTTCTGACAAAATCACGCTAATTCGCAAGACCCGTGTCACTCCGCACTACACTACGGCGGTTGGTTACATTCTGTTGGCTGAAGATCTTTACGTCCAACGTTGCGCGGGTGATGAGCCCGAAGACCTGGAGCAGGTACATTGGCCGTTATCGGATATCGATGGCTTGCTAGAGCACGAAGACATTAGTGATGTGCGTACCTTGCATGCGCTGTATTGGTTGCGTGATTATGTGGCAGTGGCTAAAGCATAACATCAGGACATAAAGCGCCTCTCTTTGACAATGAGGGGTTGGGGGAGATTTTCATTTTTGCGAAACAGGCAGCGAAAAGCCCCCTTGGTTTCCCTTAAGTAATGGGGGAAGAATACAACTGAGGAATTTAGGATCATGAACTTCAAACCTATCGACATAAAAAAAATTTGCGAAATCGCGCGCGCTGCCGGTGAAGAAATTCTTGATATTTATTATTCGGAATTTGATTTTGAAACCAAGGGAGATGGCTCACCATTGACGCTGGCTGATAAAAAGGCGCACACGCTAATCGAAGCGCAGCTGCAGGCTCTGACGCCGGATATCCCGGTTTTATCTGAAGAATCAATCGATGAAGTAGGCGATGCCCGTCTTGGCTGGTCGCGATACTGGCTGGTTGACCCACTCGATGGGACGAAGGAATTCATTAAACGAAATGGAGAGTTCACGGTCAATATTGCGCTCATCGAAGAAGGCATACCCTGCATGGGAGTGGTGTACGCACCCGTGCTGGAATCCCTGTATTTTGCGCTCAGCGATGAAGGTGCCTGGAAGCAGTCTGCCCAGGGCGAGCCTGAACGTATCCAGACGCGAACCCTTGATCTGGAAGAGGTAAAAATTGTTGCCAGTCGTTCTCACCTGTCTGAAGAGGTGAGTTTATTTGCTTCCTCGTTTGATACCTATAGCGAAAATGTGGAGCTAATTAGCATGGGCAGCTCTTTAAAGTTATGTCTGGTGGCGGAAGGTCGTGCCGATGTGTATCCACGTCTGGGCCTGACTTCAGAATGGGATACTGCGGCGGCACAGTGCGTGGTGGAGGCCGCCGGTGGCAAAGTATTTGATTGCCAGTTACAGCCCCTGCGTTATAGTAAGCAGGATATCTTGAACCCCTGGTTTATCGTGGCGGGCGATACCCGGGTAAATTACCATTGCGAGGGCGTGTCTATTCCCGCTCTTTAACCGTTTTTCTGGCTTTATGCCGGTCACGAAAGCGGCGTAACCAGGTCATGATCGACAGATAACCACGTCGAGCCCATCTAAAATCGGGTGCGAGTACCAGCAGGCCCAGCGGTATCATCCAGAAACCCAGGACAGGCAAAAACCCGAG
>JAAELZ010000861.1 GCA_024226105.1 Pseudomonadota bacterium
GGAAAAACGCCTGCAGGCAATCAAAAACAAACCACCGGAACCCCGAAAAATTGAACCGGCCCCGACAGGCAACGGTTTTTCCATGCCGGCTAAAGCAACCATCATTGCGCATTTTGGTGACAAGCGCAAAAAAAGCGGTTTGCCCTGGTCGGGAATCTTAATGCAGGGCCCTGAAGGAACGGATATCACAGCCATTAGTGCGGGCGAAATTGTATATGCAGACTGGCTTCAGGGTTATGGCCAACTGGTTATCATTGATCATGGCAACGGCATGATGAGCTTATATGGCCATAACAAAAGAATTCATCGTACGGTCGGTGATGTTGTGAAACAATCTGATATCATCGCTTCAATGGGCAATACAGCGGGGCTGAAAAAACCCGCACTTTATTTTGAAATCAGACAGAATGGTATCGCAAAAGATCCATTAAAATGGTTTCAGAGTTAAGCAATACACGCTATAAACTATTCAGTAAGACCCGCAAACAACGTTGCTACCCGAATAATCACTGACAAAACTATGAAAACACGCTTTACACAAATATTCAGAACTATTCTGCCCGGCCTGTTGGTGCTGATCATGTATCAGCCAGTATTAGCTCAGTCCAATGCACATGATACCCAGTCTTCCGCACTGCCACTAAAAGAATTGCAAATGTTTGCCCAGGTGTTTGGCAAAATAAAAACTGACTATGTCGAAGCAACCGATGATCGCAAAATGCTGCTTGATGCAATCAACGGCATTCTTGCCGGGCTGGATCCTCATTCGAGTTTTCTTGAGCCAGAAGCCTTTCGGGAAATACGCATCGATACCGAGGGCGAGTTCGGCGGTGTCGGCATTGAAGTCACTCTGGAAGACAACAAACTGCTTGTCATTTCCCCAATTGAAGATACGCCCGCTGATCTCGCGGGCATAAAGGCAGGCGATATTATCGTAGAAATCGACGGAACCTCAGTGCGTAGCAGCAGCCTTTCCCAGGCAGTGGAAAAAATGCGCGGCGAGATCGGTTCGAAAATTGTCCTGACCGTGGTCCGCGAAGGCGAAAGTAAACCCCTGGAAATTGAAATAATACGCGATGTTATACAGTTAACCAGCGTTAGAACAAAAGACCTTGGCGAACCGGGGTTTGCCTACATGCGAATCAGCTCCTTTCAGAGTGGAACGGCTGAATCACTGAAAAAGAAAATCGAAAAATACACCCGGGAAAATGGAAAGATCGAAGCTTTCATCCTCGATTTGCGCAATAACCCGGGCGGCATATTGGTTGGCGCGGTTGACGTTAGCGACCTGTTTTTAAGCTCGGGCGTTATCGTTCAGACCCACGGCCGCCTTGAAGATTCCGAATCCAGTTATTCCGCAGATTCGCCGGATATTATTAGTGATGCACCCATGGTGGTGCTGGTTAACAGCGGATCGGCCTCGGCTTCAGAAATCGTTGCGGGCGCCTTGCAGGATCATCACCGCGCGATCATATTTGGCACTCAGACCTTTGGCAAAGGCTCTGTACAGACCATATCGCCCATCGGAGATGGCTCGGCTCTGAAAATCACCACGGCACGATACTACACCCCCAGTGGCCGCTCCATTCAGGAAACCGGCATTACACCGGACATCATTTCCGAGGACACTGAAATCACCAAAATCAATGGCCACGACAATATCAGGGAGGTTGATCTGGCACGCCACCTGGTAAACCCCGATGACCAGAACCCGGAAGAAATGCCTGAACAGGATAAAATAAGATCGATGCTGGATCAGGATTCACAGTTACGTGACGCACTGAATGTTTTAAAAGGAATTCACCTCGCCAATGCCGGGCGACAGGGAAAATCAGGGTAGCGGCATGCCTGGTGAGCATACTGTGACCGATTTAACATCTGTATGCACACACATCCACCAACCGCATCTATGCCCTTAATGCGCTATACTTCTCGTGTGGATTTGAACTCTACGTCCGGATAACGTTCCTGCGTCAATCGTAAATTGGCATAATTTGGCGCGATATAAGCCAGCACATCGGCCCCGTCAATCGCCAGGTTGAGTTCATTTTTCTTCCTGAAAGCCTGCTCGTCCTTATCCGATTTAAAATGTACCCAGCGCGCGGCCGCAACCGGCACGGCCTCAAACTGGCATTCCACCCCGTATTCATTTTTCAGCCGATGTGCGACCACATCAAACTGCAGCACACCCACTGCACCCAGAATCATGTCGTTATTGAGTAAAGGACGAAATACCTGAGTCGCACCTTCTTCACTCAACTGAATCAGACCTTTCTGCAGGGCTTTCGCTTTTAAGGGGTCTTTAAGGCGTACGCGCCGGAACAGTTCCGGCGCAAAATTGGGTACCCCGATGTATTTCAGATCTTCGCCTTCCGTAAAGGTATCACCGATCTGGATAGTTCCGTGGTTATGCAGCCCCAGGATATCACCCGCAAACGCATTTTCTGCGCTGTCACGTTTCGCCGCCAGAAACGTATGCGCATTGTGGATAGCAATGGTTTTACCGGCCCGCACATGTTTCAGTTTCATGCCTCGTTTGAATTGCCCCGATACGATACGCAAAAAGGCCACGCGGTCATGGTGTGCAGGATCCATATTAGCCTGAATTTTAAATACAAAACCGGTCAGCTTATTTTCCGTTGCCCGAACCTCACGCGATTCTGTTTCCCGCTTTTGTGGAGCCGGGGCGTATTCGACAAATATGTCCATCAACTCATCGGTGCCCAGCGTACCCAACGCCGAACCAAAAAATACCGGTGACAACTCGCCGCTCAGATAGGCGTCTAAATCAAACTGGTGGCTGGCACCCTGCACCAGCTCAATCTCCTCACGTAATTCTGCGGCCATTTCACCCAGTGCGACATCCAGCTCCGGGTTATCCAGCCCCTCAATGAAACGATCCTGCTCGCCCTCAGCTCCGCGCCCGGCAAACAGGCGCACGGTATCATCATACAGGCGATAAATACCCTTGAGGTTTTTACCCATACCGATTGGCCAGGTCATCGGTGCGCAATTGATTTTAAGCACCTCTTCTACCTCGTCGAGCAAATCAATCGGGTCACGGCCTTCGCGGTCAAGCTTGTTGATAAAGGTCATAATCGGCGTGGTGCGCAGGCGGCAGACCTCCATCAGTTTGATGGTACGTTCCTCAACGCCCTTGGCCACGTCGATTACCATCAGTGCTGAATCCACCGCAGTCAGGGTTCGGTAGGTATCTTCCGAAAAATCTGCGTGCCCGGGGGTATCAAGTAAATTCACGACACCGTTTTTATAGGGGAACTGCATCACCGAGGAGGTCACAGAGATGCCCCTTTCCTGCTCCAGTTGCATCCAGTCCGAGGTGGCGTGGCGGTTGCTTTTGCGCGCTTTAACCGTCCCGGCAACCTGAATCGCGCCGCCGTAGTGCAGCAGTTTTTCCGTCAGCGTGGTCTTACCCGCATCAGGGTGCGAGATGATCGCAAAGGTCCGGCGACGATTAATTTCCTGGTCTAGCGCACTCATGGTTCTGGTCAAAGCTAAAAAGGGGCTGGATTATACGTTAAACACCCTGTCGAAGTGCCGCAATCACAGGTGCGGTCTGTACTTTTACGCCGTGCCATATTTCAAACCCGGCTGCCGCCTGTTCGACCAGCATTCCAAGGCCATCCGCGGCTTTGTAAGCGCCGTTATCCAGTGCCCACTTCATGAAAATGGTTGGCTGGCGAGCATACATCATGTCGTAGACGAAGCTGGTTTCATGAAACAGCTTCGCCGGCACGGCGGGCAATTCGTTGCCTAAACTGGCGGCGGTGCCATTGATTACAATATCAAATTTCTCCCCCTGTAAGGCATTCATCGCCATGGCGTGGATCGGGCCATAAGTCTCGAACAGGGCGGCAAGATCGATTGCCTTGCCCTGTGTCCGGTTACAAATAACCACCTCTCTCGGGCCAGCTTCCAGAATTGGCTGCAGTACGCCACGCACGGCACCGCCGGCACCTATAACCAGCATGCGCTTAGCCTTTATTGAGACACCCTGATTGTGTTCAATATCGCGTACCAGACCGATGCCGTCGGTAACGTCGCCACAAATCTCCCCGGCATTAGACCACAGGGTATTCACGGCACCCGCCACGCGCGCACGCTCGCTGAGCTGATCACATAACTCAAAGGCTTCAAGCTTAAACGGTACGGTCACGTTTACCCCTTTGCCACCACTGGCCATGAAATGTTGCACCGCCTGATTAAATCCCCCGGCTTCACCCAGGGTTTTTGTATATTCAAGATCTATACCGGCTTGCCGTGCAAACTGATGATGAATCTCGGGCGACAGGCTGTGTCCAATCGGGTTACCAATTGCAGTAAACTGTAATGGTTTTGGCTTAAAATCGAAGGGATCGTTCATGAGGGTGATTGCTATAAAATCCTGAGTGCCGATTGTACTGTATTCAACACCGCCCATGACACTTAGAGATACCCATATGCCACACGCCCTGCCCCCGCGTAGACTGATTGTACTTGCCGGCCCCGGGGCCTGGGGCAGGCAGCGCGCAACTGAGCTGAGTTCCCGTAGCAGGCTACAGGATCAACAGCTTAGCTGGCTTGAACCGGAGGACGACGCAAGTGGATTGCTGGGGCAGGAGCGTGCGATGCTGGTACTGAACGCTTATCAAGGGATTAACCCGGATGTATTCGGGCGTGTCAGCGGCCTGATTCAGGCAGGCGGCGCACTACTGCTTATTTGCCCGGCTTTGAATGACTGGCCGGACTACCCCGATCCTGAACACCTCAAACTTGCCCCCTACCCTGAGCAGAAGTCGGTAATTGCCGGCTTGTATCTGAAACGCTGGGTACGGTTATTGGCATCGCTTAGCGGTATCGAAATCTATACACCCGAGAATGATGCATCCATCCCGCCACTTACTATAAACCAGCCACATGCTCCCCTTTCACAGGCCTGCACCAATGACCAGCAGGTCGCGATTAAAGCTGTTTGTAAAACGCTCACGGGCCAACGACGCCGACCGGCCATTATCAGCGCAGACCGCGGCCGGGGAAAGTCTGCGGCGCTGGGCCTGGCGGCCGGCCAATTAC
>JAAELZ010000862.1 GCA_024226105.1 Pseudomonadota bacterium
ACACAATATATCGAATCGCGCGGCAATTCTGCAGAAGATTTGAATCGAATTCTCGAATTCACCAGCCCTGAATCAATTAAAGCAGCAGTGGGTGCGGGCCTGGGCGTTACGGTTCAATCTATTGCGACCCTGCAAAAAGAAGTCCAACTGGGACTGTTGACCACCGTACCACTCGATCCAGCCCTTAACCGGCCTTTTTCGCTGGTGTATCAACGACAGAAGTTTCGCGTACAGGCGATGGAAGAATTCCTTCAATTTGCTCAGATGCACTGCGAGAAGCGTAAGAGCAACAGGAAATAGCCCCGGGAATATCCCCCAGAGCGATTTACAGCTGTGCTGGTTCCCCGAAAGAACAAAACACCAACCCGAGACTCACGCCTGGAAGAGCTAGCTGATACTGCTGCATGGCTTCCAGATGATGCCCTGGCTAGCCTGCATGAATTTGCCGTGTTTCTCGGCAATAAATATCCACCCGAAGCGCCCGCGACTGCTGAAATTGTTCCCATAGCCCGCCCGGAGAGCGAAGGCGTTATTACTGCGATTAAGCGCCTTTCAAAAACCTATCCGATGCTGGACAAAAAGGTGTTGTTCGAGCAAACTTCTGCTGCGATGAGTGCCCATGTCTTAAATGAAGTCTCAGCAAAGGAATCTATTGACCGGCTTGAAAAGGTGTTTCGTAAGGAATACGAAGATTTCATTGCGCGCATGGAGCAAAAATAGTGCATACCCTCCCGAAAACTTAAACGCGAACCTGATTTACTTAAGGTCGTTATACCCTTTGAGTTGATTTCGTTGATTTAGCTTGATAATCCCAGCTATGCGCTCTACGATAAAGGCATGGCTTATCTTGGACGCAAGCGCAAAAAATCCGGACTCGATCGTGACGGCTACCGCCCCAACGTAGGGATCATAGTGTGTAATCAGGCCTGCCAGGTATTATGGGCACGCCGTGTGCGTCATGATGGCTGGCAGTTTCCGCAAGGGGGGGTCGAGCACAAGGAGTCGCCGCGTGAAGCGGCTTATCGCGAGTTATATGAAGAAGTCGGCTTATACCCTCACCATGTTCGTTTACTGGGAACTACGGAAAAATGGTATCGCTATGATGTGCCGAACCGGTCTCGCTTCGGGAATCGGTTTCGTGGTCAGAAGCAGCGATGGTTTTTATTTCATTTGACGGGAGAAGAGGGTGATATTCAGCTGGATCGAAGCCCTAAGCCGGAGTTTGATGGATGGTGCTGGGTGGATTACTGGCATCCACTGGAGAATATTATCGCGTTTAAGAAAGATGTCTACCGCGAAGCGTTAGCTGAGCTGGAGCCAGTCATGCAGGCCGCGTTTTTTAAGGCTTGATCTGGTACGCTCCCGGACACGGGCACCCGTGTATTTTTGATGCGAACCCACCAGCGTGCGATGGATGCCGTGCCGCAGGATGTTATGAAAATTTGCGGCGAATCTGAATTCAGTTAATCTCTGTAGGCGAACTTTATCTGACATCGCCGGTCTGAACGTTTAATTACTACCCGTTCATACTACCCGTTCTCATGCAAATTACTTTTACCGCTCCTCGTAGAGCTCTAGCACTTTTTCTGGCCATTGGCCTGTTTTCTTCATTTGCACAGGCCGATAGCGTGTTGCGGGATATGTATGGCAACGTTACCTCCTTTGACGCCCAGCAAACCCCGGGCCAATGGACAGTGGTAATGATCTGGGCTTCAGATTGTCACGTCTGTAATGAGGAATCCGGTCAGTACTCAAAATTTTATACTCAGCACGCCGGCCGGGATGCGAACATGATTGGGATATCAGTAGATGGCCAGCGCGGCAAACAGGCAGCTGAGGCGTTTATTTCGCGTAATGGGGTGGTTTTCCCCAATTTAATTGGTGACGTGCAAACTGTTTCGCGCTGGTACCAGATGGAGACCGGAGAATCGTTTCGCGCTACCCCGACATTCGTCGTGTTCGGTCCTGACGGTAAGGTAAAAGCCGCGCAACCCGGTGCGGTTCCGCCGGCAATTATTGAGCAATTTATCTCTTCGAATAGCGGATAACAAGCAGGGCGCCACGCCATGTGCCCGGGCGTAAGCGCATCTACCCATAATTCGGCAGCCATATAGGGTGGATGCGTTTCACTTATTCACTCCACTCCCCGCTTCCAGTTCAATACGTCGCAGCTCAGCAATTGCACTGATTCTTGCGCGATCGATCGCAGCGGGAATATCCCCGGGGGCGTTTTGCGCTTTGGCGATTCTACCGGCATCTACCGCATTGGCGACCTCAAAATACGCCTGAATCTGCGTGGTTTGCGGGTACGGCTTATTCGGGAAATCACCGCCCCTGCCCTGCGAGTCGGCCTGGCAGGCGAGTGCGAATTTTTCTACGCGACCAGGTTTTCTAAAGGCATCCAGTTTTTTCAACATCTTCAATATGGTTTGCGGGCGAAGTTCAGCGAGGCGATGCATGTTGAGATGTTGGTCGCTCATTATTTCCGCCAACCGTGTTGTTTCAGTTGGAACCCGGTATCGCTGTGACATTTGCGTGACGAGCGGCACGCCTGCCGCTTCATGTCCGGGGTGCGAGGGCCACCTGAATTTTGGTGTAAGTACCTTGCCCAGATCGTGTGTCAGTGCTGCGTAGTGGACGTCAATATGGTCACTCAATTTGCGTGCACGATCAATCACCATCATAACGTGTGCGCCGGTATCAATTTCCGGATGATAATGCGGGGTCTGCGGGATACCGAATAAGGCGTCGATCTCTGGAAATATGCGCTTAAGCGCGCCACAATCACGCAGGGTCGTAAAAAACACTGATGGCCTGTCGGTACTCAATGCGGCTTGCAACTCCTGCCAGATGCGCTCAGCCACCAGGGTATCGACTTCACCGTTTTTAACCATTTTTCGCATCAGTTTGAGTGTCGTGCCTGCGACTGTAAAACCCCTCGGTTGAAAACGTGCTGCGAAGCGTGCGGTACGTAAAATACGCACCGGATCTTCACTAAAGGCGTCAGAAACGTGACGCAGGGTTCGGGATTTGATATCCGCCTGGCCATTGTATGGATCTATAAGTGTTCCGCTTCGATTCCGGGCGATTGCGTTGATGGTCAGGTCGCGGCGTTGTAAATCTTGCTCTAATGTGACATCTTCGCTTGCATAGATGGTAAAGCCTTTATACCCTTTACCTGACTTTCGTTCGGTGCGTGCAAGGGCGTATTCTTCTTTTGTATACGGGTGCAGGAAAACGGGAAAATCCCGGCCAATCGGGGTGAAGCCAAGCTCCAGCATTTTGTCGGGGGTGGCTCCTACAACGACCCAATCCCGGTCGATGACGGGCAGATTGAGTAGTTCATCGCGCACCGCACCGCCAACCAGATAACAATCCAGGTTTTCTTCAGGAACTGATGCTGACATTGAAGACGATTACAAAGCTTAGTGTAGGGCTGATTTTATCAGTGCAACTCGCCGCCTGCCAATCAATTGAATACTATTCGCAAGCAGTAGGTGGCCAAAGTGACATCTGGATGAATCAGCGCGATATACAGGCCGTGCTATCGGATCCATCGGTTGATACGAAAACGAAGGCCCGATTAAAAATCGCCTATCAGGCGAGAAGGTTTGCAAGCAGGGAACTTTTGTTACCGGACAACGAAAGTTATTCGCGTTACGTTGATCTCGAGCGTGATTACGTGATCTGGAATGTGGTTGCTACGCCACCCTACTCGGTTGATGCGGTTGAATCCTGCTTTCCCATTGTCGGCTGTGTAAGTTATCGTGGTTACTACCGGAAAAAAGCCGCTCTCGAGTACGGTAAAAAGCTACAACAAAAAGGGCTGGATGTGTATGTGGGTGGCGTTAGTGCCTATTCCACCCTGGGCTGGTTTGATGATCCTTTGTTGAATACGATGCTTGCACGTTCTGATGCGGCCATCGCCGGCCTGGTTTTTCATGAGCTGGCGCACCAGGTGCTATACATCAAAGACGATACCCGGTTTAATGAATCTTTTGCCACCGCTGTGGAGGAAATTGGCTTGCGCCAATGGGCGGCAGAACAGGGTGTAAACCAGTCGTTGCAGAACTATTTTTCAGAGCGGGCAAAGCGTAAGGATATTGTTCGAATGGTGCTTGAATCCCGAGAGCAGATGCGTACAGCTTATACGGCTTATGCGTCTGCCGGTGAGAGTCAGCTGGCAAAGGTCAAACGCACACAATTTGAAGGGATTAATAAACGCTATACTGAACTAAAGCGGGTCGGGGGTGGCACGCCCGGATTCGATCGGTTTTTCGCGACAGAGTTAAACAATGCCTCTTTGGCTTTATTCGGGGAATACCACGGATGGGTAGATGCCTTTGAACAATTGTTTGAGCAAAGTGGTGGGGACTGGGGGTTGTTTTATACGGCCGTGGAAACCCTGTCACAAAAATCCAAAGTTGAACGTGATGATGAATTGCAACGCTTGCGCTCGCAATAACAGTTGATTTCGTGTTACTCCGGCATTGAGCCTCGTCAGGCAGTTCTATCCCGGGTATTAAACTCAACCATACGCGTAATCGATCGCGCGGCCTGTTTGCGAACGGTCTCATCAATTAGAATTTCATTCTTTCCTGTCTTGAGTGTATGTTCAAGGCGGGGTAAATCATTCAATTTCATCCATGGGCACTCGGCGCAGCTTTCGCACATAGCGCCTTCCCCGGCGTTGGGGGCGGCGATGAACGTTTTACCCGGTGCGGCCTGCTGCATTTTGTGGAAAATCCCGCGTTCGGTAGCGACGATAAAGGTGTCTGCATCCAGGTCACGCGCCGCATTAATGATTTGCGTGGTGGACCCCACTACGTCTGCCAGTGCAATAACCGGCCCCGGGGATTCTGGGTGTACCAGAACTTTTGCATCGGGCAGGTGCTGTTTTAGTGCCTCCAGAGCGGTTGCCTTGAAGTCTTCATGCACGATACAGGAACCTTGCCACAAGACCATGTCTGCTGCGGTTTCTTTTTGTACATAGGCACCGAGAAACTTATCCGGCGCCCAGAGGATTTTTTCGCCCCTGGTGGACAGGTCTTTGATTAAATCCAGTGCGATAGAAGAAGTAGCAACCCAATCTGCGCGGGCCTTAACTTCGGCGCTGGTATTGGCGTATACCACCACGGTCCGGTCGGGATGCATGTCGCAGAATTCATTGAATTCATCCCCGGGGCAGGCGAGATCGAGAGAGCATTCGGCGCTTGTTTCAATCATCAGTACACGTTTTTCAGGGCTTAAAATTTTTGCGGTCTCGCCCATAAACCGAACCCCGGCTACGATGATCGTATCGGCATCATTCTCCAGGCCGAAGCGCGCCATTTCTAGAGAATCACCCACAAAGCCGCCGGTTTCTTCGGCCAGATCCTGGAGTTCAGCATCGACATAATAATGCGCAACGAGAACTGCATTTTGTGTTTTGAGCAGGCTTTTGGTGCGCGTTAGCAGTTCATCCTGCTGTGTAGCAGATAATCGGGGATTGCGTCGATGTTCGGCTTGTACTGCGAGATCGCGAATAGTTTTCTGACGGGTATTGGGTATAGAAATATTTAAACTCATTTTTGTTTCACACGAGTGTTTTAAGCGTCAACTGAAGATATGGGAGCAAAATCAGAATTTACAATTCAGCCTAAATATATGCCGCTAAGAGGGTAATGCCGCGATAAACAGGTTTTACGAGCCGGAACTGTTCAGATCAATCTTGCTTTCGGTGCCTTTTAGCAGGCGAGTTATGTTCTCGCGATGTCGCCATATCAGGAAACCGGCAATCACCCCGGCAAGTGCGATATAGGGCAGCATGGGTTTTACAAGCATCAGTAAAAGCGGGGCTGCGACGGCTGCAATCAGGGCGGCGAGTGAAGAGTAGCGGGTGATAAAAGCGATTATGAACCAGAGGCAGATCAGGAAAAAAACGCTAAGCGGGCTGATGGCAAGCAACACGCCACCTGCCGTGGCGACGCCCTTGCCGCCCTTGAATTGATAATACACAGGATATAGATGCCCCAGAAACGCGGCGAGCCCGACCAGTGCCACCAGCGCCGGGCCACCTCCGATCAGCCGGGCAATCAGAACAGGCACAAAGCCTTTCAGGATATCTCCGAGCAAGGTTAAAATAGCGGCAGTTTTGTCGCCCGAGCGCAGAACATTGGTGGCGCCGGGGTTACCGGAACCTACATTACGCGGGTCTTCCAGGCCTTTAAGTCTGGAAATGATAATCGCACTGGAAAAGGACCCGACCAGATAAGCGATGAACAGGGCAACAAGGGCGAGGAATAGATTCAGCATAAAGGGAACAAGATTAATAAAGAATTATCGACTAAACTAGCTGGCTTCCAACCCGGTTCGCGATTCTATATGTTGGGATTTGGGTTTAACGTACATTCTAGCACAGGCTCGTCGTTGCTGATTGCGTACTGGCAAAATATAAGCAGGCATAAAACTACAGACAACAGCGTATGGATATAATCTATCTTCATGATTTGGCAATTGATTGCGTGATCGGTGCCTGGGACTGGGAGCGAGAAATAATACAGACCGTGTATGTCGATCTTGACATGGGCTGGGATATTTCTAAGGCGGGTGTCAGCGATGATCTGGAAGACACCCTGAGCTACAAGGATATTTCTATCGCCGTTACAGAACTGGTCGTTGAGCGAAAGTTCAAACTGGTCGAAACCATGGCAACCGAAATCTCGGCCTTGTTGTTGCTTGAGTTTAATATCCCATGGTGCCGGGTAAAAATCAATAAACGCGGTGCTGTCAGCGGTGCGCAGGATGTGGGTGTGGTGATCGAGCGCGGTCAGAAATGACGCAGCTGGTATTGAGCCTGGGTAGCAATATACAGCGGCAAAAGCATATACGCTTTGCTCTGAAGGCGTTAAAAGGGTTGTTTGGGGAGCTTGATATTTCGCCGGTATATGAAACCCGGGCCGTCGGCTTTGAAGGGCCTGATTTTTACAACCTGGTGGTCGTGGCGAACACCTCACTCGACCTTGACGCTCTGCTTGGCGCTATTCGTCGAATTGAAAATGAGGCGGGGCGGGTTAGAGAGGAGAAAAGCTTTCAGAGCCGCAATCTCGATATCGATATATTATTGTTGGGAGATGCAAATTTGCATGATCAGGGGCGTAATATACCGCGCCGTGAAATTGAACATGCAGCCTACGTGCTAAAACCCCTGGCCTTTCTGTTGCCCGATATGCGTCACCCGGTTTCAGGACAGCGCTATGAAGATATGTGGCGTGTATTTCACGACAACGAGCCCGCGCCAAAACGCATCGACTTTGCACTGGTTGATCATGAGCCAGGCTGAAAGCCCGAGAATAAGTACGGCACAGCATGATTTGCTTTGCCTGGGAATTGAGGTTTTGGGCCTGGATATATCTGCTGATTCCCTCAGGGCGATCGAAATACATTTATCGCTGGTACAAAAATGGCGTTCAAAAATGAACCTGATTTCAATTGCCAATGAGCGAGACCTGATCACCCATCATGCGCTCGATAGCCTTGCACTGCTGCCCTTAATAGAGGAAAGCCAGCGGGTGCTGGATTTTGGAACGGGTGCGGGTTTCCCCGGCATGCTGCTGGCGGCGGCAAAACCAGGGATATCTTTTAGCCTGCTGGATAGCCGCACTCGCCGGATTGAGTTTCTACGTTTGGTGAATGCTCAAGCGAGACTTAAAAACGTAACTTTTATAAGTGCGCGTGTTGAGGCGTTTTCGCCGGGTGACGGTTTCGAGCCGGAAAATTCCCTGATTTCCCCTTATTCGGATGTGCATGCGCCGATGAAATTTGATACGCTCATCGCGCGTGCCGTGGCATCGCTGGATCAGCTGGTGGAGATGACGTCCCCATTGCGTCTTTCGGGGCAGCGCCTGGTTGCCATGAAGGGCCAGTATCCGGGGGAAGAGCTCGAAGTGCTGGATAAACTGTATTCTGATAAATTTGTATCCGTGTCAGTTGAGCTACTCGACGTGCCTTTCCTCGACGCAGAGCGACATGCCATTATCATTGAATTCAGATAGATTCAACGAACATCTTCTTACGTTTTATTTCAGGAAATCAGTAGTATATGAATGCTCGTATTATAGCCGTAACCAACCAAAAGGGCGGTGTAGCGAAAACCACCACTGCGGTCAATCTACTTGCGGCGATTGCCCGCAGAGGGTTGCGCTGCCTGCTGGTGGATATTGATCCGCAGGCCAATGCGAGCGTTTCAAGCGGGGTAAATATCAATGCCATCGAGGCGGGCATTTATGATGTACTGCTGGGTGATGCCCAAATCGAGCAGGCGATTGTGGCCTCGGCCGATCAATACGATATTTTGCCCGCAGGCCCCGAGCTGGCCGGCGCGCAGGTGGAGTTGCTGGAATTTTCGGATAAAGATTTTCGTTTACGTGATGCGCTGGCGCGCGTTGCGGGAGAGTATGACGTGATTCTGATTGATACGCCGCCTTCGCTGAACGTGTTGACGATCAACGCGCTGGCGGCAGCCACGGATGTATTGATACCCGTGCAGTGTGAATATTTTGCCCTGGAGGGTTTGAGTGGACTGATAACGACCATGGGCATGGTACGCAAGGCACTTAACCCCGGGCTAAGTATTCTCGGTGTGGTG
>JAAELZ010000863.1 GCA_024226105.1 Pseudomonadota bacterium
CCCTTTAGAAGCAATTTGTTATACCGTAACATCATCCACTTGAAGCAAGGTGATGTGGTTAATCACCCTATAAGCCTATATTTCATGCGGTTTTTTGACCAGGTCTTAAAACTCTATACCCCAACTCATTGAAAATAAATTGCAACTGCATTACGCTTATATCAACGATTGTTCTAAACACGCCTGGAACCTAATGAGAACACATACACTATGCAACCTGATGACGGCTTTAACGCTATGCGGCTTTTCCCTGCTGGCGAACGCGGGATATGAAGAAGATGTAAAGGCTCAATTAGCACAGGGCAACTTTCAGGGAGCCCTCGAGTTAATCGACCAGGGGCTTGAGCAAAATGGCGAAAACCGAAAATTATTACTCGCCAAGGGCTTTTCGCTGATCAAGCTCAATAGACTGGACGAAGCTGCCCGCTATTATGAACAGCTGCGGGTGATCATGAAAAACGACCCTGAGCCTGCGAACAACCTGGCGATGGTGTATCGATTGCAAAAAAACTATGCGCAGGCCATTACCATCTTCAGCGAAACGATTCGGGACTTTCCGGACTATATAAAGGCTTACGACAACCTGGGCAATACCTATATCGAGATTGCGCAAAACCAGTATCAGCGCGGCTTTGCCGCAACCGGTAACGTCACGTTGCAGCAAAAAGCCCTGTTGAGTCTGGATTTTGGTCAAATCGCCAACCAGGCCGTGACAGAAAGCACACAACGGTTACAACGAGCGGCCCCACCACCGCCACCTGTTGTCACACCGGCGCCACCTGTTGCCCCACCACCGCCACCTGCTGTCACACCGCCGCCGGTTAAAAAGCCTGACCCGAGGGTGCAATACCAGCAGGAAATAGTAGGTACCCTCACTTCCTGGGTGGATGACTGGATGAGCCTGGATGAAAACCGCTATCTTTCACACTATTCACACAGATTCTCCCCGGAGGAAAATTATACGCTGAATGAATGGATCGGGCACAAGCAGAGCGTTTTTAGAAAAGCGGGTGAGATAAAAGTCTATTTGACGGATATCAAGATCAGCTTTGACCCTGACAATATCAAAACGGCTACGGTTACATTTAGACAGCAATACGCCTCAAAAATCTTTACTGAGAATTCTGTAAAGGAGCTTGTACTCGAAAAAACCCCGGAAGGCTGGTATATCGTTAAGGAAACCAGCGTGGATTCATAAGGTAAGTCCGGATTTTCAGGAAAACTCATACCGTCGCAAGCTTGATGCTTTAAGTTACCAGGTAATAGAAACATTTAGATTGCCGCGCTACGGCAATTACACCCGGCCTGATATTATAATTGGTGGATGCGCTATGCTTATCCACCCTACTATGCTGCTAACATCATGGGGCTGAAGAGCACCTCCTATTTTTATGACAGACACACTTATTCTCGCTCAACAACTTATACGCCGGGCTTCAGTAACGCCGGATGATGCTGGATGCCAGCAGATACTGGCAGAACGCCTGGAAAAGTGCGGATTCCACTGCGAGCACATGCCTTTTGGTGAAGTAGATAACCTGTGGGCGGTGCGGGGCGATCAGGGACCGTTGCTGGTATTTGCCGGGCATACCGATGTGGTGCCGACCGGGCCCAAAGATCTGTGGGTGCATCCACCGTTCAGCGCTGAAATTGAAAACAATTTTTTGTTTGGCCGCGGCGCTGCCGATATGAAAGGCGGGATTGCGGCTATGGTGACCGCAGTAGAACGCTTCACTGAACATCATCCGCAGCATCGCGGGCAGATTGGTTTTTTGATTACCAGCGATGAGGAAGGCCCGGCACGCGATGGCACGGTTAAAGTTATCGAGACATTGAAGCAACGAAACATCCAGATCGACTATTGCGTAATAGGCGAACCGACCAGCTCGGCCCGCCTGGGTGACGTGATCAAAGTCGGTCGCCGGGGCTCAATGAATGCCACGCTCACTATTACCGGAACACAGGGGCATATTGCCTACCCGCAACTGGCAAACAACGCGATTCACCTGGCAGCACCGATAATCAACGAACTCATTAGTCTCGAATGGGACCGGGGTAACGAAAATTTCCCGCCCACCGCCTTCCAGATATCCAACCTGCAGGCGGGAACCGGCGCCAGCAACGTGGTGCCGGGCCACGTTGATATCATGTTCAATTTGCGTTTCTCCCCGGAAATCACGGTTGATGAGATTAAAGCGAAGGTTGAAGCGTGCTGCAACCGCTGGCAGGAAAGCAGGAATTTTGAATATGAAATCAACTGGGAACTATCCGGGCAACCCTTTGAGACCCACTATGGAGAACTGATCCGGGCGGTTGAAGATGCCCTGAAGCAGACCACCGGCAAAAAACCGGAACTGTCCACTTCCGGCGGCACCTCTGACGGGCGCTTTATTGCCCCGGCGGGCGCCCAGGTAATTGAATTGGGGCCGTTGAATGCAACCATTCATCAGGTTAATGAATGTGTGAGTATTAAAGATCTGGAAATGCTTTCGGCGACGTACGAGGCGATTTTAGTGGGTTTGCTAGCATGAAGACGGTGGATGCGCCTGCGGCTTATGCCACCCTACAACGTGCCCTCGAAGTCGTTTTGGAAATTCGAAGTAGGGTGGATAAGCGAAGCGCATCCAGCATTTTCAAACACGCGAATAAATGTCTTC
>JAAELZ010000864.1 GCA_024226105.1 Pseudomonadota bacterium
CCGGACACAACAAGGGTTTTACCGGTTCTGCTGTAATTTCAGGGGTACTGATTTCAAATTCATAATACAATTCGATCTGACCCTGCACCTGATCAATCTTCACAGTTGAATTCGGATTTAAAAACCCGTAATAACGAACCTTCATAAAGCCTGAGGGAAGGACATGCTGCAAAAACCGGCGGATGAACTCCATGGCATTCAGGGTCATGCAGCGATCGCGCGAACTGCCCTGTTTTCTGTATTTAAAGGTCACTTTGCCGTTTTCGACCTTAACGATGCGATAATCGGATATGGCAACCTGGAAAACGTAACGGGAAAGATATTTTATGGTATTTTCAGCATTTCCCACTGCCTGAACGTTAACGTTCCAGTCGATATTCCAGACTTCTGCCGGGATCTGATTAAAAAGTCCCTCTCTGATCATTATATCCCGGAACTTAGCCTTGTATACCTTTGATAATGCTTTGACCGGCAGATAGAAATCTGCCCGGGATGGATGCCACAGCCCGTCCGCGGATGATAAGGCTCCACCCGGGACGACATAATGAATATGCGGATGATATTGCATTGTGCGTCCCCATGTATGCAGAACACCGAAGAAACCGGACCGGTCGCCGCCGATGTATTGTTCATCCCGGGACAATTTTTTCAAGGTGTCCGAAGACGCTTTGAAGACACCGCCGTAGCTGTCCTTTTGATTGCTGCGGATGAAAGGCCGTATCTGTTCAGGTACGGTGAACGTGACCATAAAATGATGTCCGGGCAGCACGCGTTCCAACTGCCGGTCCATCCATTCAAGCGCTTTCAGATGTTGACAGACCGGGCAATGCCGGTCACCACAGGAACGGTAAAAATGATGCTTGGCGCCGCATTCGGTGCATTCATAAACCGTCATGCCG
>JAAELZ010000865.1 GCA_024226105.1 Pseudomonadota bacterium
ATTAAACCGGGACCAGCGGTCTTCATCCACCAGGCCAAGTTGGTAGCCCTTTTCTGTGAGGCGCAAATCGGCATTGTCTTCGCGAAGCTGCAGGCGATACTCCGCACGAGAGGTAAACATACGATAGGGTTCCCGCGTGCCACGTGTGACCAGGTCGTCAATCATTACACCCAGATAAGCCTGATCCCGAGCGGGGCACCAGGGCGCTTTATTGTTAACCTGACGCGCTGCATTTAAACCGGCTATCAATCCCTGACCCGCGGCCTCTTCATAACCAGTGGTCCCATTAATTTGCCCGGCAAAGTAAAGGCCCGAAATCGTTTTGGTCTCGAGGGTTGCTTTAAGATCCCGCGGGTCAAAGAAGTCATATTCTATGGCATAACCCGGGCGTGTGATGTGCGCATTTTCAAACCCGGCAATAGAATGTATCAGGTTCAGCTGCACATCATAGGGCAGGCTGGTGGAAATTCCGTTGGGATAAACTTCCGTGGTGCCAAGGCCTTCCGGCTCGACAAAAATCTGATGACTGTCCCGCTCCGCAAAGCGGACAATCTTGTCCTCGATCGACGGGCAGTAGCGTGGCCCGGTGGTATTGATGTCACCGGCATCGCTGTATATGGGTGATCGATCAAGGCCAGCGCGTATAATTTCGTGGGTAAGCGTATTGGTATGAGTAATATGGCAGTGCACCTGTTTCGGGTGTTGCTTCCGGCTGCCCATGAATGAAAATACCGGGCGTGGGTCATCACCGGGCTGGGGTTCAAGGTATGTATAGTCGATGGTTTTCCCGTCAAGCCGGGGCGGTGTCCCGGTTTTAAGACGGTCAACGCGAAACGGTAAATCCCGCAGCCCTTCTGAAAGCAGGTCTGAGGGTGCGTCTCCCGCGCGACCGCCTCGATAGTTATTGAGGCCGATATGAATAAGGCCGCCGAGAAAGGTTCCCGCGGTGATGATGACCGCTGGTGCCAGAAAGCGTGGGCCAAGTTTGGTTCTAATGCCCCGGATCTCACCGTTTGCAACCTCCAGGCCGGCCACTTCCTGCTGGAACAGGCTCAGGTTTGCCTGGTTTTCAACCGCCGAGCGAATGGCCTGGCGATATAAAGCACGGTCGGATTGCGCGCGCGTGGCGCGTACGGCCGGGCCTTTGCGTGAGTTCAGGGTACGAAAATGAATCCCTGCCTGGTCGGCCGCATGTGCCATGATGCCGCCGAGCGCATCGATTTCTTTTACGATATGCCCTTTACCAATACCGCCTATTGCGGGGTTGCAGGACATGTGTCCCACAGTATCGATATTTTGAGTTATCAGCAGAGTGTCGACACCAATACGGGCTGATGCTAAAGCCGCTTCAACGCCGGCGTGGCCGCCGCCAACCACAATAACGTCATACTGTGCGCTCATGGCAGAAAGAATTAGTTTCCGCTGTCCTGCGGGATCTCGCTGAAGTCGTTCGAGTAGTAGTCGTACCGGGACAGCATTTTCTGCGTGAATACCCAGGCTTCGTTAAAGCCAATACCACTTTTATCGTCAATGCGCACCTTGGTGTACAAGCCCTGCTGATACTTTTCTTTAAGTGCGCCAAGTCGGGTTTCAAGCTCGTCCAGGCTAACCACGGCGGGTTCGGCCTGGTCAGGTTCGCGCATGCGATAGACCGATCTCCCCGCCTGTTTTGCGTAATAGACGTCGACTACGTATTTGCCAGCAGGGCTACGCGCCGGGCGAATGAGTTTACGGTATTGTTCACCCAGCGAATCGTACTCTTCCTGCAGGCTTTTGAATTTTAGCTCACCGCCGGTGAGTTCAGCTCGCAGATCGGTGACCACGGATCCGCGTAAATCATATAACCTTTGCAGCTGGCTTAAGTTTTCGGTCATTTTCAGCAGTTTCTGCTCCAGTTCTTCGCGGCTGCTGGAAAGACCCGCCATAATGGTTCTCTGGTCTTCAAGCTGAGAGTCGAGTAATTCGTTTTTGCTGGTCTGACTATCCAGTTTATCGCTGATCAACCTCAGCTGCTCACTCAGGGCAATCACCCGACGGTTGAGTTCAAGCCTGGCGGCTTCAGAATCTGTCAGTGCCTGGTCACCCTTCTCTTTGGCCACGATCAGGCCGGCTTTTGCGGCCAGCAACAGGCTGATTTTCTCATTCAGGGTGTTTTTATTCTCGCTGTATTCAGCTTCGGTTTCGGCCAGGGCCAATTCGGTCTCGGACAGAGACTGCTTCGTCTCTCCCAGGGTTGATTTCGTCCTGGCCAGAGATTGTTTCGTTCCCTCCAGGGTTTGCACAGTTTCCGATAGTGCCAGACGGTTCAGATCCAGCTGTTTGAACAGATCACTGTTGCTGTTGCTCAGTTGATCCCGTAGACGGGTGAGCAGGGCAATTTCGGTTTCAAGATCACGCACCGACTGTTCGCGTTGCTCCAGTGTTTCCTGTAGCTGCTCTTTTGCGCCGGTCACGGTGTGCAGAGAGGATTCCAGGGACAAAATTTGTTCGCGTACCAGGGCCAGCTGTGCCTGCAAGGCAGTGTTTTGCTCAGCGCTCAGGAACGCCGTCTGGGTGATCTGATCCTTTTCGATCAGCGTGGTTTGAAGCTCGTCAACCAGCTGTGTATTGCGAATCAGAAAGGCCACCAGCGACATCAGGAAGATCATCAACACCACGGTCATGATGTCGGTAAACGCCGGCCAGACGCTGTCTTCGGTATCCCCCGCGATACCGGCATTGGCCATTCTTAGATCGACGAAATTATTGCCTGCGCTCATGCTCTAGCCGGGTGAAATTCTGGTTTAGTCAGGTTTGCGGGAATTTTTGTGCAACACCGTAATCATACGCTCCAGGGTGTGGTTTTCTTTTTCGTAATTTTTTTCCGACAGCTTGACCAGCTGCTCAAGCCTGGCGTTCATTTGCCGGACCTGCTGCTCATCACGTACCACCGCGGTCTGTAATTTGGAGATCGAGTCGGCCATGTGCTTGGCCGCCATCTGGTAGGTCGCCTGTGCCTTGTCAAAGCGCTTCACCAGGTTGGCTGCCGAGGTGATGGAATCGGAATACTCTTTGAGCATCGCATCGTTGCTGAGTTGAAAATACGGCATTAAATGGGTTGCGGTTACTTCCTCTACGCGTGAAATCAGGTAGGTCTGCGCATCGGTGAGTTTGAGGTAAAAATAACCAAAGAACAAATAGGCGATGATCGCGGTCATGGTGGTGGATAGTGCGGTAGACATGCCGTGTATGACGGTGCCGATACCGCTTACCTGTGCCGAGCCTTCGATCATGTCGGAAGCGCCAATCAGTGCGATTGACAGAGACACAATGGTACCGAACACCCCGGTCAGGATCAGGGTATTGTGTACAAATTTTGGGAATGAATTGTAGCTGGCCTCAGTGGCGATCAAGGTGGCTGCCAGAGCACTATGATTAATACTGGCCCGTTTGCGGTGCAGCATTTGCAGCGTATCATAACGATCCGCAACGATGGAGTTCTGATCTACGTGTGCAAGCGGGTCTTCTTCCACCGCAAGGTTGCGTACAAAGCGATTAATGGAGGCTTCCTCGCGGCGGTATCGCAACAGTAGCATGACCACCCGCGTCAGGCCAAAGACGAACAGTAGTGCAATACCGCCATTGATTGTCCAGCCAACAGAGTTGACCTGATTCTCAAAATAAACCTGCCGGAAAAAATCAATTCGCCAGTAAAGAAGGACCACAAAAACAGCCAGTGCGACCAGGAACTGGATCAATACATTGCGCGTATAGTGCTGTCGAGCTTTGATGCTATGGATCATCATTTTTTACATACAGTAGTGAGGGCGCCATTATAGCTAAGAATAGCGCTCAAGTTGAATAGTCTATACGTGGTAGCCGGTTTATTTGCCAATGCAAAATGAGCCGAATATCTCGCCAAGCAGGTCATCTGCACTCATTTTTCCACTTATTTCACCCAGTGCTTCAGCGGCAAGGTACAGGTCTTCGGCCAGTAGTTCACCGGCCCCGGAGTTCATGAAACCATCGTAGCCCCGTTGCAGGTGTGATTCCGCGCGCTTGAGTGCATCCAGGTGGCGCTGACGTGCAAGAATCTGCCCCTGCCCGTGGTCTGAATAACCCACGATATCGCTGATCCAGTCACACAATAGATCGATCCCCTCACCGGATTTAGCCGAGAGAGAAATGTGGTTTCCATCGCGGGAAATATTTTTTCCGGTCAGATCCGCTTTGTTCAGCACCACGCAGTAGCCTAGCCCTTCGGGAACTTCATCGCCAATAATTTTCCGGATTTGTGTCTCATCTGTGTCTGCGTCATCAATGCAGACCAGTGCCAGGTCGGCTTCAGCCAGCGCCTTCCGAGCGCGCCTGATACCTTCACGTTCGATGACGTCGGCATTTTCGCGCAGGCCGGCCGTATCTGTTAATACCACCGGATAACCGTTGAGCTGGATAGCCTGTTCCAGAGTATCACGCGTCGTGCCCGGTATGTCGCTGACAATGGCGCGATTTTC
>JAAELZ010000866.1 GCA_024226105.1 Pseudomonadota bacterium
TGATTCGACACTGTATTGATTGTGTTGTGGGTCTTGCCGGTCAAATGTCCAGATTTCTTCGTAGCGGTTGTCGGGCCCTAGCTCCAGCTCGCCGAAAAAACGTTCGCGTAGTCGCGTTTCAAAACATATTTGATTATCACTCTTAAGCCTGGCGTGAACAATCTCAGCGGTTTCCCTGGCGCGCTTAAAGTCGGAACTAATGATACGCGTGGTTGCATCAAGCAGGCTGGTTTGTATGCCTGCTTCGACCTGGCTGCTTCCGGTATCGCTTAGGCCGTATTGGTTTAAACCATTGTCAGGATGGCTGACAATCAGGCCGGCGATGTTGGCCAGACTCTGGCCGTGGCGCATTACGTGATAAGTATTCCTTAATACTGGCAGTTGTATTGCTCCTACCATGCCAGGTACTTACAAAGATAGTTGGGGATGGCGTCGGCAGGTGCAACAGCCTGAAGTGACTCAAGGGAAAGTGGCAACAGGTCATCCCGGTGTATGCCAGTTGCAATCATGCAGGTATCCAGTCCGGCCTGTTGTCCGCCGCGAATATCGGTTGCAAATGCGTCGCCGATGGCCAGTACCTGCGAAGTCGGTAATTGTAATAAGGACATGGCTTCTCGATAAATAGGTGCATATGGTTTGCCGTAGTAGATGATTTGGTTTGCCCCCAGTTGCTGGTAACGTTTTGCCAGGGCACCAGCACAAATGCCAGCCTTGCCATCGCGGATGGCGACAAGGTCGGGATTGGCGCAAATCATCGGAATGTCGAGTGAGGCTGCTTTGGCAAGTAAGTCTTCGTAGACGGAAGTATCTGGCGGGTTGTCAGAAGCTGCACCGGTATTCAGGATAAAATCGGCCCGACCAATTTCATTTACCCATTCCAGCGTGAGGCCAGCTGTTATGCCTCGGCTACGTTGTGGACCTAGATAGTAGCCATGTTTCCCCGGCAAGTCAGCTTGATGCATTGCCTTCCAGGCCAGCTCTCCAGAACTGAGCACGCCATGGTAATACTCGGGCAGGATTTTATGCGTTCGTAGTTCTTCAACCATTGCATCTAGGCGGCGAGCCGCATTCGACAGAATGATTACTTTTTTATCATACTCCTGCAGTTTTAGCAGGCACTCGAGTGCCTGCGGATACAGCGAATTGCCATCGTGCAGCACACCCCAGACATCGATAAGAAAACCCCGGTAACGCTCATGAATGGTGCTTAGCCCATCTATGATATGAGTTGCTGAGATGACTGTGTTGGGCAAAATATCGACGCTGCGCTTCTGCTTGATGAGGCTCGTATTCTGCTGTATTGTGAGCGCTGTTACAATATGTTCAGAGCCAATCCGAGGGGTAATTTTTATGACATTCGGAACTCGACCCAATAATAAATAATCAGAGGAGAATCAATCATGTCAGCATTACTATTTAGATCGCTTAAGTTTATTGCGGCGCTCGCCATACTCAGCTTTACTTTTCAGGCCAATGCGGCCGACTGTCCGCGTGGTACGCTGGACAAGCAGTTCTGTGACCGCGATGGCAATTTAACAGCCGACTTGCCGACAGATCCGTCAGAATGGGTCGACCCGGACGCACTGATTTTTGCCTATACACCAGTTGAGGATCCGGCTGTTTACAAATCCGTATGGGCTGGTTTTATCGACCACATGTCGAAGGTCACGGGCAAGAAAGTCATCTTTTTCTCAGTTCAGTCAAATGCTGCTCAATTGGAAGCCATGCGCTCGGGTCGCCTGCATGTAGCGGGTTTCAACACGGGCTCTAACCCAATTGCAGTAAGCTGTGCCGGATTCGTTCCGTTTGCGATGATGGCGTCACCCGATGGTTCGTTTGGTTACGAGATGGAAATCATTGTCCCCGTCGACAGCGACATCAAGTCGCCTTCCGATATCAGGGGCCGTACCTTGACTTTCACCTCTCCAACATCGAACTCCGGCAACAAGGCTCCTTCGGCA
>JAAELZ010000867.1 GCA_024226105.1 Pseudomonadota bacterium
GGTGTATGAGTTAGCGATGGCTATGATGGGTTTGTTGAAATCCTCATCAGTCATGCCGGTGGCGCGCCAGAGTGAGCGTGCGCCCGCCATAGTGCGGCCGCGAGTAGTGGTCCAGGATCGATAGTCAGGCATGGTTAGAGTCTAAGTATTGTAGATTAAAGGGGATGGTACCAAAATTGAGTTGCGAATTTACGAGCGGTTTACCGTTTCTCGGCTAAGGCTAAAGCATTTTTGTCAAAATTATTGACTCAATGTAAAAAAAGGCTGTTTAGTTTGAATCGCTAATAAGTGTTTTAAGCTCAGCATCCATTTTATCCAGTACTTCATTATACGGGTAGGCACCCAGTTTCTCACCACGCCGGCTCAGGTTAACGAAGTTGGGGCCGCACCACAAACCCAGGTCAGCATCGTCGGTTTCTCCGGGGCCGTTTACCCGGCAACCCATGACAGCAATACTGAGCGCGTATGCTTTGGCGTACTCGGTGCGAACTTTGACCTGCTGTGCGAGATCAATAAATGCTTCATTTTCTACCCTGGAGCAGCTTGGGCAGGAAATGATGTTGAGCGTATTCAGGTCAAAGGCGTTGATTTCTTCGGTTTGTCCGGCCTCGGCATCAGCAATGATTTGTCGCCCGACTTCAATTTCCTGCTGCTTGAGTTCGTGCGGCAGGGTCAGGGAAACGCGTAGCGTATCGCCGATGCCCTGCGCCAGCAGAGGCAGAAAAGCCATACGTGTTTTGCTGATACCGTCGGGGGGCATGCCGGCTTCGGTGACACCCAGGTGCAGTGGAATATCGGGTCGCTGCGCGGCAAATCGTTCATAGGCA
>JAAELZ010000868.1 GCA_024226105.1 Pseudomonadota bacterium
CTCGATGGGATGCTTGGTGATTTTCACCGCCACCACTTCCCCGGGTACCGCACCGCTAACCGCATCGGCACTAATCACAATTTCACGGCCATAACGCGCATCATCCGGGTCTACAAAATGGACTCCGCCTTCTTCAAAATAATGTCCGAGAATTTCCCGCTCAGGATCGACGATGGCTTCGACAATTTTGCCTTCCTTGCGTCCGCGGCTATCAATGCGACTGACCACCGCCAGCACTTTATCGTTATGCAACACGCGGCGCATCTGATTGGGGTGCAGATACAAATCGTCGCCACCATCGTCCGGTATGACAAAACCGAAACCTTTGGGATGCCCCAGCACTCTACCCACTACCAGGTCCATTTTCCTGGGAAGCGAGAAGCGCTTGCGCCTATCCTGCAATAACATGCCCCGCTCTGCCATACGTTCAAGGCGCGAGTAATAGGCCGTGCGCTCGGCTTTTGTTGTTAATTCAAAGTTTTCCATCAGTTCCTCAAAACTCATGGGCCGCCCCAACTCGGTCAGCACGGTAATCGTGAGTGAGCGCGAGGGTACAAGTGTGCCGCTGTCGTCAGCAGAGCGGAATCCTTCCTTTTTACGTGTAGTAGCCATCTGGCAATTGTGTCTCTAGATTAGTATTTAATAAACTACGATTATACTACAAACACCCAAAAGGAAATGGGGCTTCAGGGCATCAGTGGAACTAAAGCGCCCCCTTCCATTTTTAACATTAACCTGTAAAGAATGTGATTTTCTAAGCGCCCTGTTCACGGCATAATACAGACAAATAACTTACCAACACCGAGATGAATTCAAGCCCCGAAATTCCAATCTATTATGATCTGTCTGAACTCGGCATAACGAGTATAAGCGGTGATGATGCGCAGCCTTTCCTGCAAGGCCAACTAAGTAACGATGTCACACTTTTAAACCAAGACTCGCCCCACCAGTTGAGTGCCTATTGCAACCCTAAAGGCCGTATTCTTGCGCTGTTTCATGTTCTGATACTGAATACCGGTTACGTTCTGCTTGCACCCCGGGCGATCATGGAAAAGGTTTTACCCAGGCTCAAAATGTTTGTAATGCGCTCCGCGGTAAAAATAGCGCCGCTTGAAGGCAAAACCTTATCCGGCCTGTACGCCCCGGGCGATATCAAAACACAGACACTCGCGACTGTTGATGCTAAAACAATACACCTTGTCAAACATGGCAACGACGGTGATCGCTTCTTTCTATTAAGTGACAATGCATCTGAGCAAAAACTAAATAGTGGCAATGACTGGAACCGGCTCGATATCGAGCAAAACCTTCCACAGATATATATCGAGAATTACGAAGCCCTGATTCCGCAAAGCGTTAATCTGGATATTGTAAAGGGTGTAAACTTCAAAAAGGGCTGTTTCCCCGGTCAGGAAATCATCGCCAGAGTGAAGTACCGGGGAAAACCTAAAACGCGCATGATCGGTGTGACCGTATCCCGCACGCGAATCGCTTCAGTTGGCGACCCAGTATTCATACAAGGACGGGATAGCGCAGCTGGCCAGGTAATCAATGTCGCCAACAAGGGTGAACATACATTATTGAGTGTCAGCGTTCCTGTAACACACATTACGGAAGGGACGGTATTCCTGGGTGAAGACAGAAAGATATCGCTAGAGCGAATAAACAGCCCCTACGAAATCACCGCATAGGAAACGGGATTTCAGCCCCGTAAACACCACACATTTACCAGAGTTAAAGCGCCAGCTCCTGGCCAGGCCAGATCAGGCGTAAAACCCGGCCGCCCTTAAGTAAAAAGCCCGCTTTGCTTTAGTCCGTCGAATACAAACTGTACGGCAAGCGCTGACAGCAACACGCCCATGATGCGGTTTATGACATTCATGCCGGTCTTGCCCAATATACGCTGTAGAAAGGACGATGCGAGCAAACAAACCAGCGCAGCGAGCATGATGGTAGCCAGGGCCGCGACAACGGCGATCTGCTTTTCTGTTGAGCCCTCTGTATTTGCATGAAACAGTATGATGGCACCGATAGCACCCGGGCCTGCAAGCAAAGGTGTCGCCAGGGGAAACACAGAAATATCTTCCTTCGCCAGGCTGTTCTCCATTGCCTCCTGTTCTTCTTCATCGGTGGTGCTGGTGCCGCCAGAATGGCGCGCGAAGACCATATCAATGCCCATAATCAGCAGTAAAATGCCCCCCGAAGTACGTAGAGCGGCGAGTGAAATGCCCAGATGTTTGAGAAAAAACTCGCCCAGAAACATAAAACCAAGCAGCAGACCACTTGCGATCAAAACGCCTTTAAACGCATACAGACGCCGGCGATATGGCGTGCGTGTGGGTGTCAGGCTGGCAAATATTATCGCATTGCCAATCGGATCAACCAGTGCGAAAAGAGATGCAAGCACCACAATATAGGTTTCAAAAAACATGCTAACGCTTCCTTCTCTTCACTTTTACCTGCCGGCCTTCTGCGCGTGTATGCGTAGTACGGGCAGATGTATATTTCTTTGATTGTTTAAAACCACCGGGGGTTCGCGCACTTTGCTTCTCACGATGCGAAGCGCCCGGAACCAGCGCGTTTTTACCGCTGCCGATTAGATCATCGCGCCCCATTTTGTGCAAGGCTTCGCGTAACAACGGCCAGTTCCTCGGGTCATGATAACGTAAAAAAGCCTTATGCAGGCGGCGACCGTTCAGGCCTTTTGTTGAATGGACCTGCTTTGAATCACGACGAATTCGCCCAAGCGGATTATAGTTAGAGTGATACATCGCACTCGCCACCGCCATCGGCGTTGGCAGAAAGGCCTGAACCTGATCCGGACGGAATTTATTGCGCTTTAACCAGATCGCCAGATTGAGCATATCTTTATCCGTCGTACCCGGATGTGCTGCAATAAAATAGGGTATCAGGTATTGCTCTTTACCCGCCTGCCTTGAGTAACGATCGAATAAAAGTTTAAAACGGTCATAGGTGCCAATACCGGGTTTCATCATTTTCGACAACGGCCCTTCTTCGGTATGTTCCGGCGCAATCTTCAAATAGCCGCCAACGTGATGCGTCACCAGTTCTTTAACGTATTCCGGTGATTCTATGGCCAGGTCATAGCGCAGCCCTGAGGCCACGGCCACTTTTTTCACCCCTTTAATCTTGCGAATGCGCCGATATAAACTAATCAAAGGCTGGTGATCGGTACCCAGGTTTTTGCATATTTTCGGATACACGCACGACAGGCGGCGGCACGATTCTTCAATTGCCTTATCCTTACACATCAATCGGTACATATTAGCAGTAGGCCCGCCAAGATCCGAAATAAACCCGGTGAATTCGGGCACCTCATCGCGAATGGTTTCAACCTCTTTTGCGATGGAATCTTCCGAGCGACTCTGAATGATACGCCCCTCATGCTCGGTAATCGAGCAGAAAGTACAGCCCCCGAAACAACCGCGCATAATGTTGATTGAAAACCGTATCATTTCCCATGCCGGGTTTTTCA
>JAAELZ010000869.1 GCA_024226105.1 Pseudomonadota bacterium
GAAACAAGCGACTACGTCCCCAAACTGATCGCCTTTCGTAACATTTTCCTTAAACCCGAAAACTACGGCTTAAGCCTGCCGACCCTTGGTAACGCACAGCAAATTGCCAGGTTTGATGCCGGTTCACAGATTGACGTCGACCTGTTTGCGAAAACCGCTGGCATCGATGCAAAAACAATGCGCTTTTTGAACAGCGCCTATCTTAGAAATATTACACCCCCGAATGGACCGCACATATTGTATGTGCCGACAACAGCGCTGGAGAAATCCACCACCACACTAGCCGGCCTGTCAAATAGTGACCGTATGCGCTGGGCGCACTATCGGGTGAAAAAGGGTGATGTGCTCGGCCGCATTGCAACAAACCACAAAGTCAGTGTCGCCTCCATTAAACAAAGCAATCAACTTCGCTCTAACCTTATTCACCCGGGCGAATTATTACTGATCCCGGTTATATCCGCTGGCACAAGCGTCGCCCGTACTCAACGCGTTTCTAACGGAAGACTGACGCATCATGTTCGTCAGGGCGACACACTCTGGGATATCGCACAACGCTATGGGGTAAAGGTCGCACAGATATCACAGTGGAATCAGATCAGCCAGTTAAATACACTGCGGTTGGGGCAGAAACTGACGATTTATACACGATCTTAGAAAACCCTCAAAATAGCATCACAGGATGCTGCTAGTGGTTTACTCTGCTCCCAATTCAGCGCAATTTACTTATGCAATCTGCCGTGCGATTTGGGTGGCAAGCCCTGATTGACGAATTGACGCCCAAAATCTGCTTTTTGTGAAACAGTCCGGGTTGGTTTGTCTGTTCCAGTGGTAGATAAGAACAACTGGCAGAGCGATATTCGGGCTAAATTTCTGTTGATTTTGCACTTAGTGCCGGCGCCAGGGCCCGTATCATTTTCTGCGCCCTTTGTAGTTTTTGTCGTTTAGATTCTCCCTTGCCTACCGGTCCTTCTACGAACAGATTCGCCAGGCCGTGCACGGAAGACCAGGCCAGCATTTCCTGCGTGCTA
>JAAELZ010000870.1 GCA_024226105.1 Pseudomonadota bacterium
CCTCTGGGGCAGTTACCAGGTGCTGATGAAAGGCTACAGCGGCACACGTGCGGTGAGTTTGGCTCGCCAAGTCGATGGGAAGGCCTGGATACAAGATCCGCATGGAACACGTTGGATTGCCTGGGCACTCAACCCGCCTCGCTTTGGGCGACGAGTCAATGTCTTTGTCCTTCGATGGCCTGGAAAAAAAGGCATGCAGTATGGCACCCTGCTGAGTACGCTTTTGCCTCTGAAACCGCTGGCAACATGGCACTTGTATGACGGACGAGGCGCAGCCGAAATCGAGATCAAAGCCGATAAACAAGGGTTACGCTTACCGAAGCGACGAAAAAAATCAATGGCGGCCCAAGAGGGGCTGATCTTGCTAACTGATGTAGCTCATAATCTTTTGTCATGGATGCATCACTGGGTACTCGAAGAGACGCCCTTTCGTGGTTTTGGAACAGCGCGGATCGTGGATGAATTGCTTACCATTCCTGGACAGGTCGTCATAAAGGAGGGAAAATTGCACAAGGTAGCTTTACTGAAATCGCATCCATATGCCGAATCGATGCGGTCGATCTTGCAAAATTTACTCGATTTTTTTGGAAACCCATGATTTTTGCGCAAAAATAGGGGGGATCAATTATTGCCCCCCCTTCAATTTTGCGCAAAAATTAAGTAATAGGCTATAAATAGGGCATTTATGGCTAACAATGCCTTGCACGCGACTTCAAACCCGCTGCGTCATTTGAGCATAATCGCCCGCTATTACAGGTTTGCCGTAGCATCGGCCTTATGACTTCCGGTCAAGGCGGGTTTAAAGCGCGTGAAGGCGGGCGTTAGCGGGGAAGAAGAAGACACGAAATAACACGAAAATAATACGAATACACACGAATTTCAGAGATACACAGTCATTCTAAAGAGAAGAGGAGTAAATAAAAGAAAACAAGAGTAAATGGAAGTCATAAGAATGAGATAAGAAGATATAACATATCATAGCCGATAATAGGCATACATAAGCTAACAATAGGCTTGGAGTCTGAGCGAGACCCGCGGGCAATGCTGACATAGTTGCCCGCTGTCAGGCTTCTGTGGTGGTGTTGGCTTGGTTGCTTCCGGTCAAGGGCGGGTCTCGCCAGCTCAAGCCGGGCGTTA
>JAAELZ010000871.1 GCA_024226105.1 Pseudomonadota bacterium
CGCCATTAACAGAAGTTGATCCTGAGGCCCTTGTTGAACAACTCCTCGCCACGAAAGCGCACAGCCAGAATGCCCACCAACAGGAGGAAGCTCTCGCCCACATTCTTGATGAACTGACACAGAGGCCGCAACCTGAAATGGAAAAATTCCCGATATACTATTACGACGAAGGCATCGATGGTTTGTCGTTACAACTGCGAACACAACAGACCGTTGCAATCCAGCATTGGCAGGCATGCGCATCAAGCTAAGCTAACTCCTTATTTTTATTGACAATATTCAAGAGAGCTCTCATGCTGGTCGTGACACGTCCATGAATGAGAGGAAGCTGGCATGTGTGCTCGGTGGCGGCTAACGATCTGGCTTGTATGACCTGGTGAAGCGGAGCTGTTTCCGGCACAGAAGCCTGTTGACAAAGGAGGCTGTGATATGGATACGTCTCGACTCAGTGCAAAGCTGCAACGATTTTTTCTGCGAGAAGCCGAAATTACGGGGGAGGTCACGTTTTTTGTGCGGCGGGCTTCGAAACTCAGCGCCAGCCTCATGCTTCGAGGGCTCGTGTTTGGCTGGCTGGCCAATCCGCTGGCCTCGTTGAATGATCTGGCCGCGTTTTTTCAGGATCATCTCGCGGTGTCGGTGACCGCACAAGGACTGCATGCCCGCATTCACCGCGCGACGGTGGCCTTTTTCAAATCTATGTGCCAGGCGGCGCTCATGGATTTAAG
>JAAELZ010000872.1 GCA_024226105.1 Pseudomonadota bacterium
GCAGACCAGTGCCAGGTCGGCTTCAGCCAGCGCCTTCCGAGCGCGCCTGATACCTTCACGTTCGATGACGTCGGCATTTTCGCGCAGGCCGGCCGTATCTGTTAATACCACCGGGTAACCGTTAAGCTGGATAGCCTGTTCCAGAGTGTCACGCGTGGTGCCCGGTATGTCGCTGACAATGGCGCGATTTTCGCGGCACAGGGCATTGAGCAAACTTGATTTTCCGGCATTGGGCGGGCCAACCAGCACAATGCGGGTTGCATCCCGCAACAGGGTTCCGCGTCGAACCAGCGCTTTTAGCTGCAGGAATGCTTCAAGTACAGCCCGGGTACGCCCGGCAACATCATTTTCGGCGAGAAAATCGATTTCCTCTTCGGGGAAGTCGATCGATGCTTCAACGAAGACGCGCAGGGCTAACAGTTTGTCGATCAGTGCCTGAACCTTTTGTGAAAACTCGCCTTTAAGGGAGCGCATGGCCGCGCGAGCTGCAGATTCAGTACTGCTTTCAATCAGGTCGGCAATCGCTTCGGCCTGACTCAGATCCAGCTTGTCGTTTAAAAACGCACGTTCGGAAAATTCCCCCGGTCGCGCCAGTTCTGCCCCCAGCTCAAGGCAGCGGTCGACGATCATCTGTAAGGCGACCGGGCTGCCATGGCCCTGGATTTCCACTACATCTTCGCCGGTGAAACTAAACGGTGCACGGAAATACAGGCCAATGCCCTGGTCGATGGTTCGTGCCTGACGATCCCGGATTGAAATGAAGTGAGCGTGGCGTGGGGTAAAATCCAGGCTGCTTAATGTTTGTGCTATGGCCAGGGACTCAGGCCCGGATAGCCGCACAATACCAATACCACCGGCACCGGACGGGGTGGCGATTGCGACGATGGTGGAGGTTTGTGTCATTGAGGGGGGAAATACAGGAGGCTTGTAAACAGGGTACGCCTGTTATGAAATTGTACCAATAGTTCCTCTCTTTGACAAAGAGGGGTTGGGTGAGGGGGGTTCCCTGGTCTTTGCTCGTCTTTATTTAAACAACAAGGTGCTTTCAGGCTACTTACTGATAACGCCTCGAGATCATCCACTGCTGTGCGATGGATAGCGTATTGTTCACTACCCAGTATAAAACGAGGCCGGCCGGGAAGCTCAGGAAGAAAACGGTAAAGACCACCGGCAATGCCATCATAATCTTCTGCTGCATCGGATCCATAGGTGCTGGATTCAGCAACTGCTGCACCAGCATGGACCCCCCCATCAGCAGGGGTAGAATATAGAACGGGTCTTTACTCGACAGGTCTGCGATCCAGAAGGCCCAGGGAGCCTGGCGTAACTCAACGCTTTCCAGCAGTACCCAGTACAGTGCAATGAATACCGGAATCTGCACCAGTATGGGTAAACAGCCGCCCGCCGGGTTCACTTTTTCCGCCTTATAAAGCTTCATCATTTCCTGCTGAAAAGCCTGTTTGTCATCGCCATAGCGCTCTTTGAGCGTTTTTAATCGCGGTGAAAGTTTTTTCATTTTTGCCATCGACTTGTAACTTGCGGCAGATAAGGGCAGGAACATCGCCTTGATCAGTATGGTGATCAGGATAATGGTCCAGCCCCAGTTGCCGACCACGCTGTTAATTTTGCGCATCACCCAGAACAGGGGTTCGGCGATCACCGTCAGCCAGCCAAAATCGACGGTCAGCGCGAGACGGTCAACGTCCTGTGCATCCAGGCGGTCACGTTCTTTAGGGCCGATATACAGGCGTGACCCCATCTCAGCACTGGCGCCGGATGCTATGCTGGTGGCGTCAAGATCCAGAAAGCCAAGCGTGTATTCGGGCCTGGCAACCTGTTTATTGGTCTGATCATAAAAACGATAGCTCCCGTCACGCTCAGGTAGCCAGGTGCCGACAAAATAATGTTGCAGCATGGCGACCCAGCCCTCAGCTGTTTCCAGCGGAAGGTCGGTATCTCTGTCTTTCATCGCCGAGAACTTTACTTTGTTGTAGTGCTCTTCGGTGGTGTAATAGGCGCCCCCGGTAAAGCTCGGCATCTGGCCTGTCAGGATTCCACCCCGTCCGCCGGTATCCGGCTCGGTGCGCAGCAACTGACCATAAAAGTGGCCTTTCCAGGTGTTGGCACTGTTGTTTTCAATCCGGTAGCTAACGTCGATCTCGTAACTGTTGCGCTTGAAGGTATATATCTTGGTGTACCTCACACCTTCAGGGCTGGTGTAGTTAAGCGGTATTTCCAGTGATTCAGCATCGCCCAGGACGTAACTCAATTTCTGCGCGGTGTAGGCAGTATGATGGTTGGGCAGGTTGGCGGTTTCAGAGCCGGTCAACCCACTTTCTGCCAGGTAGCGCTGCTGCGGATTATCCTGCATCAGTACCACCGGCATTTCCGGCGTGTCGAGCTTATCCGGATACTGTGTCAGGCCAGCATAGGAGACGCTGCCACCTGCGGTATTGATCTTCACATCAAGCAGGTCAGTGGTAACGGTAATCTGCTCACCAACAGCCGGTGTAACTTGCTGCACTGGTGCGATATCGGGTGTTTGAATCTCCGGAACGCCGACACTACTGGTGGCGGCAGGGACGTTATTGGCAGTGCCAGTACCAGAGCCATTGATATTGCTACTTCCATTGTTTTGGGTGTCGGGTACGCCACTATTTTGTGTGTTTTGCGTCATCGCAACGGGTGGATTTTTTTCCGCCTGGTAGCTTTGCCAGTTCTGCACCAGCATCATTGACACCAGCCCTAATGCCGCAAAAAGAATAAGACGTTGAATATCCATGGTTTTAAGTTTTATGGTTGTTTGTTATGTAGCGTTCTGAATGGTGGATACGAGTTCACGATTTATTGTGGGCGTGAAGCTGCGTGTGTGCTTCGGGGACAGGATCAAAACCGCCTTCATTCCAGGGATGGCAACGACAAATCCGTTTTGCGCCGAGCGCGCCGCCTTTGAGTACGCCGTGGGTCTTGATGGCTTGCTCGGTATAGCGTGAGCAGGTGGGTTCAAAGCGACAGGCCTGCCCGAGAAATGGGCTGAGCAGCACGCGATACGCTTTGATGAAATACAGTATTATCGTTTGCATCGTTTTATTGCCCTGGCCCAGAGTGGTTGCAGCTGCGGTGTGATGGTATCAAACGCGATCGCTGCCAGTGGTGCTTTGGCAACGACAACAAAATCGTGTGCCTCAAATGACGCTTGCTGCAGACGAAAGTTTTCTCTTATCTGTCGTTTTATGCGATTACGAACCACCGCTTTTTTACTGACCTTCTTTGAGACAACCAGGCCAACCCGCGGTTGGCCTGTTGTGTTTTTCGCTGCGTATATACCAAAACAGGCATTGTGAGCGCTTTGTCGTAGCTCGAACACGCGCTTAAACTCTGCAGGTTTGAGCAACCGCTGCGTTTTAGCAAATGCAGCAGCGTGATTCAGCACGCCTTAAATCGTCTGAAAATAGAGCAGTCTTAAGCGCTCAGGCGCGCACGACCTTTAGCACGACGGGCGCGAATGACTGCGCGACCACCACGGGTTTTCATGCGTGAGCGAAAACCGTGAGTACGCTTGCGTTTCAGTACGCTGGGTTGAAAAGTACGTTTCATGACCGTGATCCAGAATAGCTATAAAAAAATGGCGCTGGAATTTATCTTAAATAGGGGTTTAGTGTCAATGAAATAAGCGATTTATCGCCAATTATTGCCAGATATTCCTGAAATAACCAGCCCGGTAATTTTTTCAGGCGTAATTGCCAATAATTTCCTTGCAAGTCGCGTGTTTTGCGTCCCAAATAGCGCACTTTACACATTATCTCCTGCAACGCTGATGTCTGATCACTTAAAAGGCCTGTTGTTCGCCTTTACCGGGGTTCTGGTTCTAAGCCCGGACTCGCTATTAATTCGCCTGGCAGATATCGACCCGTGGGCTTTGCTGGTCTATCGCGGCTTGTCGATGGCGTTGGGCATGGCGCTAATCTCAAACTATCTGGATTCGGCGCCACTGTCGAAACAATACCTTAATATAGGCCGTACAGGGGTACTGGCAGCGATTTGTTTCACCGGCAGTACCATTGGATTTATTAATGCTGTGACCTACACCACCATCGCAAACACGCTGGTAATCGTGGCAACGGCGCCCCTGTTTGCAGCCTTGTTCAGTCGTATTTTTCTGGGTGAGCGTCTTAAGCTGCTGACGTTTATCGCGATATTTTTCGTATTGGCCGGCATGATACTGGTCGTCGGCCAGGCAGATAAAGGTAGCCACTGGGTCGGCAATCTAAGCGCGCTGGTAACGGCCGTGTGTATTGCTGCGACCTTTGTACTTAATCGTAAGAATAAAGACACTAATATGGTGCCGGCTATTTCAATCAGTGGAGGCCTGGTCGCGATAGTCGCACTGCCTTTCGCCAGCTGGGTCGCGCTGGATGCCTATACGATTTTCATTGTCGGCCTGATTGGCTTGCTTGTCACCATTGCTTTTGTGTTGATAACGGTTGCGGCACGTTATATACCCGCTGCTGAAATCAGTTTGATTCTGCCGATCGAGACCGTGGGCGGAATAGCACTGGCCTGGTGGATTCTGGATGAAGTGCCGGGGGCCTTAACCCTGTTGGGTGCGGTGATAATTTTGGTTTCACTGATGGCTCATTCATATTTTGCATTGAAAAAGACCCGCTAATAATGGAAGTGGGACTGAAGGGCACCTCTAATAATTCATGAATACGCATCTTGAGCCCAATATATCCAATAACTGCGTTACTAAGCCATTGCAATAGAATAACTCACAATGTCTTTTTATAAGCCAGGGCGCCTTGTTCTTGAAAATATTGAAACTCAATCTGGCATATCCAGAATTAATAGAGGTGCCCTGAAGTCCTGTTTCCTTTTATGGGCAGGTTATAATATCCGGGCATACTTTTCCTCCTGATAATGAACCCTGAGAACTCACCAACCGGCGTATTGCTGACCAACCTGGGCACCCCCGATTCGCCCGGGGTGGACGATGTGCGGCGCTACCTTAAGGAGTTCCTGTCGGATCGACGCGTGGTCTCACTGTCCCGCCTGATCTGGTGGCCATTGCTCAATCTGGTCATATTAAATACGCGCCCGAAACATTCTGCCAGGGCCTATCGAAAAATCTGGACGGATGAAGGCTCACCCTTAATGGTGATCGGGCGTCAACAGGCACAGGCGTTACAATCGGCGCTGGCTAAGGAAGACGGCTACCGTGTTGAGCTTGCGATGCGCTATGGAAAGCCTTCGATTGCGGCGGGAATAAAGCGCCTTAAACAACAGGGCGTTAAGAAAATCGTGGTACTGCCCTTGTATCCGCAGTTTTCACACACCACCACCAGCTCAACACGGGATGCGGTGAACAGTGTGGTAAACAGCGATCCGGCTACACCCGAAATTTATTTCATCGAGCAGTTTTATGACCACCCGGATTACATCAGCGCGTTGGCCAATAGCGTACGGATGCACTGGGCCTGCTCGGGCCGTGCAGACAAACTGGTGATGTCGTTTCACGGTATCCCCGAGGCGTATGCGGCGGCGGGTGATCCGTATCCACAGCAATGCCGGCAGACCGCAGCTTTGCTGGCAGAGGCCTTGCAGCTGGATGAAGATGCATGGATAGTTACTTTCCAGTCCCGTGTTGGCAGAAAAGAGTGGCTGCGGCCTTATACCGATAAAACACTCGAATCACTCGCACAATCGGGAACCCGTAGCGTGCAGATACTGTGTCCGGGTTTTAGCGCAGATTGCCTGGAGACGCTGGAAGAAATTGAAGTTGAGAACCGGGATTATTTTCTCGAAGCCGGGGGCGAGCGTTACGAGTACATCGCCTGCCTGAATGCGCACCCGGATCACATCCAGATGCTGGCTTCGCTTGTAAAAGGCACGAAGTAGGGTGGATAGGCGTTAGCGCATCCACCAATATGAATTAGGCAAATACTCTCCTCTTTATTAAAGAGGAATTGGGGGAGCTTGAATACGGCGAAATACAAATCTCCCTCTATCCCCCTTTTTCTAAGGGGGGCGTATATCGCGAGTTATTGTGGGATGCGGTTCGTTACGCTCTCCACATCTACGTACTAAGGGGCAGTTACGTTGCGGGCGTTTGCAGGGCGGCGAGATTACTCTTCCGGCGGGTCCGTAGGCGGTTGCCAGCCATAATGGCCCAAAATCTGTTCCCCGAGTTTCAGTGTTCCTTCCCTGCTCTCCTTGTCCACAACGAACAAATAGGTTTTCTCGTTATTTGCATTGCCCGCATCGACACACTTGAGGCTGGCGGTTTGCTTCCCGGCAGCGCCCCAGAAACAGCGCCAGGCGGCAATCTTGTTTTCTGATTTTGTATAAAAATCAGCGTTACCGGCATAGCGTATTTCCAGCCGTTCAAACACTGCGTTTTCAGAGATCGCATACCAGCCGCCGGCACCGGGGTGGGCGGAGCAGGCACTGAGGAAAAGCAATACGGCAAGGGTGCCAGGGGTTTTTATTTGCATGAATTTAGTAGTGTTCTGGTGTGGGCTGTATTCTATGGATTGCGCCTATAAAATTGTATGTAATTATCCAGCAATGAAACACTGCCTGTCTAACCCTGATAATTCATGAAATATCCGGGCTGAGAATATTTATTTCCAGTCATCGAGCGAAGTGAGGCAATCTAAATGGTACTAACACCTCGCGGCTAAACGCCCGGATCGCCACGTCACTACACTCCTCGCAATACCATTGCACCCATGCTGAGGTATTTATCTTCTTCCCGTTTGACCAGAAAATTCCACGATGCGTGTAACAATGCTGCAAGCAGAACCACCAGCATAACTGAGAAAGACATATGCCAACGCCGTGTTTACATTGTGTGTGACCAGGAGTCTGTCGGGCCTGGTAGTTTTGGAATAAAAGCCAGGAGATCGAATAAAATGAGTTTTTCGATATTCATGGCCGGATACCTCAGGCTATGGAAACGAAACGTTTCAAATTCGACCGACACCTAGGCCAGCTTAGCTCTGCGAATACCCTCGTTTTGCGCAATTGCCCTGAGACCTTTTGCGCCGGTTGGGCTCTTCGCTAACCAGGGAATTACAGTGGTCCTGTTTGCATGCTCTTTGTTGACTTTGTTTATCAATCCCACCTCCGACTGGCTGCGCTGAACCAGTATGGGGTCCTTTGTTCCTGTTACCGCAAGGCTCTGGTTAACAACCCAGGCATACGGTTTTATACCCGCACGACCCAGATCGCCCTGGAGCTTTTCCGCTTCAGATACCGGGGTTGTTTCGGCCAGCGTAGCGATGAGAATTTTCGTGAAATCGGCGTCCTGTAAGCGCATCAACGGTGTGGTGAACGATGTATCGCCCGATATGCTGCGCTCTATTTCACGATGGTAGGCTCCCGCTGTGTCAAGCAATAACAGAGTATGTCCTGTAGGTGCAGTATCAAGCACAACAAATCCGGATCGTGCTTTTGACACGGTTCGTGAAAATGCGCGAAACACAGCCACTTCTTCGGTACACGGAGAGCGCAAATCCTCTTCCAGCAGGGCCAGTCCCTGTTCATCAAGATCCTTACCTTTGGTTTTAAGCACATACTCAATATAAGCCTCGACTTCCTGTTTAGGATCGATTCTGCTTATTTCCAGGCCCCCAACATCTGCTCCAACTACCTGCTCGATATGGGCGGCTGGATCGGTTGTGCTGAGATGAACAGGGAAACCGCGCGATGCCAGTTCATAAGCAACGGCTGCGGCGATTGTCGTCTTTCCCACGCCACCTTTCCCCATTACCATGATGAGGCCCTTTCCAGCGCTGGAAAGATTATCTACCAGGCTGGAGAATGGCAGCAAATCATCCGTCAATGGCGTTATGTTAGCAGGTGTTGAAGGGCTAACGGGCTCTGTCTCCGAGGTATACAAACTACGCAAAGAATCAATGCCCACGATGTTGTGCCCCTGCAAGCCGATCCTGGTCTGGGGTAACGCGGCCAATGAGTCCGGCATGGAATCCAGTGCCTGTTTATTGCGTAACTCAAAGGCCTGCGCGATGGTGTCGCTGTTATCGCTTGCCTGGAAGACGCCATTAATGATCAGGTGCTGGTTTGCGATGCCCTGGTCGCTGAGTTCTTTCCCCGAGCGCGCCGCTTCTTCCAGGGCAATGTTGTCAGCCCGGCTAACCAGCACCAGGGTGGTTTGTTTCGCATCGCTAAGTACGCTTAAGGTGGCGGCGTATCGCTCATGCTGCTGCGTTAAACCCGACGCCGGTCCCAGGCAGGTTGCACCGCGCAAATTGTTGTCCAGAAACCCGGACCAGGCGGCAGGCAGGTTCAACAATCTGAGGGTATGTCCGGTCGGGGCAGTATCAAATATGATGTGGTCAAAACTGTTTATGATTGATTCATCAACCAGGAAGGAAGTAAATTCGTCAAAGGCCGCAATTTCGACAGTACACGCACCCGAGAGTTGCTCTTCCATCTGGGCGATCATGGAATCGGGCAACTCACCACGGTACGGGTCGATCACACGGCTGCGATAGTCTTTTGCAGCACGCTCTGGATTGATATTTACCGCAAAGAAATTATCTACATCGTGTATGGGGGTTGGTTTGCCGCCGATTTTTGTGTTCAGCACCTGGTCCAGGTTTGAAGCCGGGTCGGTGCTGATCAGCAATACACGTTTTCCAGCATCCGCCAACGAAAGCGCCAGAGAACAGGAAGTGGATGTTTTACCAACGCCTCCCTTGCCGGTGAAAAACAAAAATGGCGTTGGATGGTTCAGTATATGATTATCTGGTTTGGTCAACGTTTACTCCTTAGCAACTGCAGCCACAGCCTGATTTTTTATTATCTTCAGCCGGGTTTTCAGTGGTCTGTGATTTTGATTCAACGCCGGTCAGCTCTCGAAGCCGGGTGCGATCAGGATAATTACCGCGACTGACTACGGTACCATCGAGCAACAGTAGCGGCAGGCAGGTTTCGCCGTGCTCATTAATCTCAGCTTTAACCACCGGATCATTGATAAACGCAGCGGGCTCCTGTGCGAGGTTGAATCGATGAACCTCGATTCCCTGCTTACGCAACCACTCTGTATCGGCGGTAAAATTGATTAAAATGGTATCGGCATCGACACCACAAACGCCGGTTTCACAACACATGGCGGGTTCAAAGATACTTAGTTTGCTCATTATTTTAGCCAGTAATAATAGTAGTATTTTGTTATTTCACAAAATCATGAAATATGGTAACTTGCCTGAGATAACAATGTCAATGCAACTATGAAGACTAAA
>JAAELZ010000873.1 GCA_024226105.1 Pseudomonadota bacterium
CAGGCAGGTGCCCCCACTAACGTTCGGCACCTCAACCGGCTTAGGCATTCCATCATGCGTATGCCCCCCGAAAACCGCGTTCAGGCCCGGTATTCGCTCCGCCATTTTTAAATCCACATCCATACCATTGTGCGACAGCAAGACTACCGCATCGGGGTTCTCATCCGCGTGAATCTGCTCAACCAGAGCGATCATATCGTCTTCGCGCAAACCAAAAGACCAGTCAGGAAAGAATTCCTGCGGGTTGGCATTCGCGGTTCGCGGGAAGGCCTGACCGACAATACAAATGCGTGCACCGTTCACTTCCTTGATCACGTAAGGCTGGAAGGCATGCCCGGTACTTTCATCAAACAAACCACGGCCATCGTACTTCTCAACCAGCGCGGGATACGCATCTTCAAATAAAGATTCATCTTTAACGCGCACGTTCTGGCCGATAAAATCGCCTTTAAACAATGCGACGTTGCTCAATACTTCATCTTCTTTATAGGTAAATTCCCAGTGACCCACCATCACGTCCAGGCCGAGAATATTCGAGGCTTCCACCATATCAACGCCGCGTGTCCACAGCGAGGTTGCCGATCCCTGCCACAAATCTCCCCCGTCCAGGGTCAGGGTATTTTTCCTGCCACCCGCTGATTCACGCAACTGGTCGAGTAAGGTTTTAACGTGGGCAAAACCACCCATACGGCCATACTCCTTCAGGGCGTTATCGAAATCGAGGTAGGTGTATGCATAGGCTTCACGGCTTCCTTCATCAAAACCAATGCGCTCCAGAAGCTGTTTTCCAACCACATGCGGCAGGCGGTCAAACGCGCCACCCAGGCCGAGATTCACATTAGGCTCTCGAAAATAAACCGGGAACAACTGCCCGTGTACGTCCGTAATATGCAGGATACGCGCATCACCCTGCATCGGCACATTGTAGTAATCTGCGGCAGCCTGAGCGATATTCTCACGCCCCATCAGGCCGGGTAAGGCAAGCCCTGCCGCACCGGCAGCTGAACCGGCCGCCATCAATTTAATGAAATCTCGACGATCTAATTTAGTCATTTTTTCCTCTCTTTATGGTGGTGTCGACGGACCGGGCCGCGAGCAAGCAGCCTGCAGGAACACGAAACTTATAGGCAGACTATATTAGTTTGTTTGCCACCGCAATGGCAAATAAATGCAGCTTGGGATGGGTATGAAAGGACTATTGTTTCCCTGCTTATTTTCCGGCACCAACCATCTGGAAACGGCCATCCAGTTTCAGGTTCCACGATTCTAATTCGAAGTAGATAAAAATTCCGTGCCTGCGTCGATGTTTTTCTGACTAAAAGAAACTGTATTACTCCGGAAAAACTAACTTGAAGAGCCAGGACCAGGCAAACGAATCTTCACGGCAAGCCCACCCAGCGTGGACCTCTCAAAAACCAATTCGCCTCCATAGGCTCTGCTAATATCAAACGCGATAGCCAGCCCCAGGCCGGAACCCTGTTTTTGCTCGTCAAGGCGCAGCCCTCTATGCCCAAGGCTATTCAGCTGG
>JAAELZ010000874.1 GCA_024226105.1 Pseudomonadota bacterium
GGAAAGGCAAGTCGGTAATGCCCGCCATGGGCGCCAGCAATACAGGCATATCGAGGCGATAGGAACCAATATTCATTTAACAACCCTGGCTTCAAAGCCTACGGCATTAGCGGGTGGTTTGTTCAGCTTGATCAATATCTTACCCAGTTTGTTCGGTTTAACCAATGCCCCAGCCTCTGGTGCCGTTCCGGCTCTGGATGAAATAAGGCTGTCTTGAGAAGTCAGGTATTCCCCAGGACCGATTACGCGTTGCCCGGCGATACCGCCATCAATCGTTTTCAGGGTCAACAGTATATTGGGATAGGCTTGTGCATTTTTCGCTTTATTCAACAGGAATATTGAAATATGTAACTGGCGTGAGGGCTCGCTAACCTCATCCATCCGCGAGACTACGATTTCAAATAAATCTAAATCATATTTTGTGTCATCACAGGGCAGATATGCGCACACACTCGAACGGATTTGCTGCACCAGCGAATGATTTTTATAAGCTGGATAAAGTGTGTCTTTTACTTGCCCGAACAACAAATACGCCAGCGCTATTACGGCAGCGACCCAAAACAATAATTGTATTGTGCGCCACAACATAGAAAACAAAATGCCCAGTAACCCCGGTTCATACGAGTCTTGCTCGGCATCATCGTTTATCAATGCAAGCCGCTCTGTATCTTCCTCAAACCCTTCCTCATGCAGCGAATCAAACACGACAGGTTCCTCATATGAAACCGTCTCCTGCCAGAGTTCAGGATTAGTTGAATCCAGTTCCTCTGTAGCGCTTTCCTGTTCGAGTGAATCCTCTGTCAATTGGTCGAAGATTTCACCAAACTCTTCAACTGCTGAGACATCCAGTTCATCGAGACTCTCCGGAAACTGAAAATTGCCAGGCATGTCATCTTCCAGGCTTTCATCTGAAGGGTCAAGCTGTGGCTCTCTAATTTGCGATTTTTCAGCTGACGTAACTTCAACTTCATTTTCGTATTCGTTTTGGCCAAAGCGGATATTAAAACCATCCTCCTGCGCATCACGCTCAAGCCGGGGTTCAATGCGTGCACTGCGTGACGATGGCGATGAAGCAGCTCTTATATTCGTTTCCCCACTGTACTGAGCTGGACTCTTCCCGGTATTCAGCAGGTCATCCAGTTCATCTTCCAGTAAAACCTGATCGTGTATATTGAATTTATAGTTACAGTTCCCGCAACGAACAAAACCACCGTAAGCATCGATCATTTCTGAACCGAGCCGGTAGCGAGACTTGCAGTGAGGGCACTGTATTTGCATGCAATAGCTAACGTTAGTATATGTTATTTATGGTTTTTATCAGGATCCCTGCGTCCCAATAATGCCACCCACCCGGATTCTTCTAAGCGTTCAAATACAAAATGTCGATCATATGCTGCAACAATCTCGTCAACCTGATGTGCCAGAATTCCGGATAACACAATTTTGCCATCTTTTTTAGCATGGGCGATCAACGCAGACGCCAGGTCGACGAGGGCAAAGGCAAGGATATTGGCGATGACAATATCGAAAGTCTGTGCATCAACATCTGCTACCGATTGTATGGCAAAGCACGAAGCAACACCATTGTTAAGGGCATTTTCCCGGGATACAATTTCCGCTTTGGGGTCAATATCGACACCGACTGCCCGCGAGGCACCCAGCTTAAGCGCTGTGATCGCCAGGATGCCCGAACCACAACCATAGTCGAGCACCGAGCAATGGTTTAAATTCAGCCCTGCCAGCGCCTGCATACACAAACGTGTGGTTTCATGGGTTCCCGTGCCAAAAGCCATGCCAGGATCTATTTTCACCGTAGTTTTGATATGTTCCGCGGGCGTTACCCAACCCGGGTAGACCCATAAATCCGGGGTAATCTCAATAGCTTCGTATTGATCCAGCCAGGCTGTCTCCCAATCCTGATCCGGCAACAACATCAACTCTACATCTTTTACAAAATCCACCTTGCCCATTAACTCAGCAAGCAATATTTCACTATTGTCCTGATCTTCAAACAAACCACTTACTGTTTGCCTGTCCCACCCTGGTTCGGCCGGATGCGCCAGATCAAAATAACTGTCTTCACCGGCATTTTGTTGAGTCGTGGCCTGTGACCCCATTTCTTCCAGGGCCGCAACCACCGTATCTATTTTGCCACCTGAGACTTCTACACTCAGCTGTATCCAGGGCATTATTCAGGACGCAGACTTTTGCGCGAGTAATTTCTCAAGGTAATGAATATCCTGCCCGCCCTTCGTAAAACCCTCATCCTGCATTAACTCGCGATGCAATGGCAAATTTGTTTTAATGCCATCTACCACCATCTCCTGCAATGCACCGCGCATACGCGCTAGCGCCTGATCTCGCGTAGGCCCTGAAACGATGAGCTTACCGATCAGGGAATCATAATAAGGCGGCACCACATAATGGCTATACGCATGTGAATCAACGCGCACACCCGGGCCTCCCGCCATATGAAACTGGGTGATTTCGCCGGGTGAGGGTAGAAATGTATCCGGGTCTTCCGCGTTTATACGGCATTCAATTGCATGTCCTCGAAAATTCACACTTTCCTGCTTAAAGTTGATTGGGTCGCCACCCGCAACCAACAATTGAGCCTCGAGCAAATCAATGCCGCAAATCATTTCCGTGACCGGGTGTTCAACCTGAATACGCGTATTCATCTCGATGAAATAAAATTCACCATTTTCATACAGAAATTCAAACGTCCCCACCCCCCTGTAATTAATCACACGAGCGGCTTCCGCGCAGCGTGCCCCTATTTTGGCCCGCACTTCATCAGAAATACCCGGTGCCGGGGCTTCTTCAATGACTTTCTGGTGTCGGCGTTGCATTGAACAATCCCGGTCGCCCAGATGAACGGCGTTTCCATGTTCATCTGCCAGCACCTGTATTTCCACATGGCGCGGTGTCCCCAGGTATTTTTCCATGTAGACCACTTCATTATTAAACGCGGCGCCGGCTTCCTGACGGGTTAATTTTATCGCCCCCGTCAGATCTGCTGCCCGTTCCACCACGCGCATACCTTTCCCACCACCTCCTCCGGAGGCCTTGATAATAACAGGGTAGCCGATGGTATCCGCCATCTCCTGAATGGATTCATAATTTTCGCCCAACGGCCCATCCGAGCCCGGCACACACGGTACACCAGCTGCCTTCATGGCCTCAATGGCGGAAATTTTATCGCCCATCAGGCGAATTGTTTCACTTTTGGGGCCGACAAAGATAAATCCGCTTTGTTCCACGCGTTCGGCAAAATCAGCATTTTCTGACAAAAACCCGTAACCCGGATGAATCGCATCCGCTGACGTCACTTCCGCAGCAGCAATAACCGCTGAAATATTTAGATAACTGTCTTTTGCCGGCGGTGGCCCAATGCACACCGATTCATCGGCCAATTTCACATATTTTGCCGTTTTATCGGCCGTAGAATAAAGTGCTACGGTTTCAATACCAAGCTTCCTGCAAGCGCGCAATATACGCAGCGCAATTTCACCACGATTGGCAATTACTAACTTTTTAATCATCGGACAGATGCTCCATCAATAGGGTCATTACAAGGCGGTTTTGTCAGGGAAGTGTGATCCACGCTTCCTTCGAGAACTATTCAATTACAAATAGTGCTTCACCGAACTCCACCGGATCACCATCTGATTTAAATGTCGAGACAATCGTTCCCGCCTTATTCGCCTGAATTTCATTGAATGTTTTCATCGCCTCGACAACGCATAAGGTCGCACCCAGGCTGACTTTATCACCCACTTTAACGAATGCATCCGCATCCGGACTGGGGCGTGCATAAAACGTTCCAACGGTAGGGGATTCCACGATGTGTCCGCTTATAGCGGCTGCGGATTCTTCAACAGCAGGGGTAGCAACTGGAGCAGCCAGGGATGCCACCGGCGCTGCCGGAGGTGGCGAATACGGCATCTGAGCAGCTGCAACAGGTGATGCGACCGAAGAAACCCGGCTCAGGCGAATTGAATCTTCGCCTTCATTAATTTCTATTTCTGATAAATCTGATGCTTCGAGCAACTCGATCAGTGTTTTTATTTTTCTTAAATCCATAGCGACCTCTTTCAGGCTGAATAAGGGTTAGGCCGAAACGTTTAAAACGCTCGACAAATGTGGGGTGCTTTATTTTCGGGGCTTGTTAAGCTGCGATATTGCAGCCTGCAGTGCAAGTTCATATCCCTGGGCACCCAGGCCGAGGATTACACCCTGCGCAATATCTGACAAATAGGAATGCTGCCGAAATCCTTCGCGCGCGTGAACATTGGATAAATGCACTTCGATAAAGGGAACATCAACGGCGGAAAAAGCATCGCGAATTGCAATACTGGTATGCGTAAAAGCGCCCGGATTTATCACGAAATAGTCTACTTCATCCGCTAAACCGGATTGTATAGCCTCCACAATCGCGTGCTCTGCATTGCTTTGTGAAAATGAAATCTCGACGTCTGCGCTGCGCGCCTGAGTTTCGAGGCGTTGATTAATATCCTCCAGAGTGTCCGAGCCATAAACTTCTGGCTCACGCGTACCCAGCAAGTTTAGATTCGGGCCATGCAAAACACGAATATGCGCCATAGTGGATATCCAGCATCATTATTAAAGCTCCAATTTTAACCGATATTTAGTGCATTTAATTACTTTTTACCGCTTGTTCGGCACAAGCATTCGAGCCATAAGAATACCTTCATCTTAGGGATTTTTATATAATCTAGTGCCTTATATGGTTTTGGTAATTCAACTCTACCCCGGCTCACAGGTAACGAATCAGGACTGAGGATTCACTATGTCTACTGACAAACTCAGGTTGAGGGTAGAATGCGAGCCAATAGTTCGGTCAGGTTTTCCGTATCGAGCGAGAGCGTCAATCTGGAACGTTCCAGGCTCAAAATACAAGAATAAAAACGGCTTAGGGCTTTTTCATCCTGTTTATAATACGAAATTCAGGAAATATCATCGATTCTAATGCGCAATCAAAAAATAGACTTCTTTCGCGGGCTTGCTCTAATCATGATTTTTATCGATCATGTTTACAATAACCGATTAGGTGGTTATACCTTGCGTGGGTACGGTGTTGCCGATGCCGCCGAAATATTTTTTTTTAGCTCCGGGTTCGTTTCAGGAATTGTATATACCAAAATAATCAATCGTACCGGGTTCGCCAAAAGCCAATTGAAAGCTACGCTTAGAAGTGTACAAATCTACATTTTTCATGTTATTACTTTTTTACTCCTTGTTGGAATTACTGTACTGCTCAAAGATTTTGATGCAGTAGAAACAGTTGTACAGTTTCGAAACCTGTCCGACGCAATATACGACGAGACATATAAGGGGCTATACATTTTTACATTAGGCTATCAACCCTTTCTTTTCTCTATCCTGCCTACCTATGTCTTAATATCGATAGCAACACCCGCGTTCATTATTTTGCTACGCAAATCGTCCTGGTTACTATTTAGTCTGTCTTTTCTTTTATACGCATTCGTACAAATTTACCCGGCGTTCAACATTACTCAGGCACCATACAACAGCCCCTGGGTATTCAATCCTTTTGCCTATCAGTTTCTTTTTGTTATTGGAATACTATTCAGTCAAGCTAAAGATTTGTGGACAAATTCAGTACTCATAAAAACTGAAACCTTTATCGTTGCAATACTTCTATTACTGCTTGTTTTTGTATTTCACAAATTTATTCCATTCCTGGCTAAACACTTTCAGTTGATGACCGACTACCCCTATCTGCATGGCCTGCCATTTACTGCTAAAAGAAATGAGGAGCCTCTTCGTATCATCCATTTCCTGATTCTGATGTACACAGTTGTATTTAGTGTACGTTTTCTCGGTTTAAAATATCCGGGCTTAATTACCAAAATTAAAAAATCAGGGCAGCCAATAATCCATTGTGGTCAGAACTCCATCTATATTTTTTCCTTAGGGCTATTGCTTTCATATCTATTCGGGTACGTGATTTCCTATTTTGGAAACGGCGTATTGGTTTGGATTCCCGTGAATATTACAGGAATAATACTCATTCTATTGGCCGCGAACTCTCTGGCATCAGGGAAAATCGCGACATCTAAACAAATAAATTGACTATTTCATTACTAAGTCAGGCCGATTGATAAATCCGCCCGGATATCTTCAACCGCCTCAAGCCCCACCGAGAGGCGGATTAAATTGTCCGCCACCCCGGCACGCGCCCGCTCCTCGGGGGTCAAACGCCCGTGCGAGGTACTGGCCGGATGGGTGATTATGCTGCGCAGATCACCTAAATTGACCGACAGAGAAATCATCTTACAACTGTCCATAACATGCCATGCGGCGGCCCTGCCTCCTTTCACCTCAAAAGAGAGCATGCCCCCGTAACCACGCTGCTGTCGCTTCGCAAGCCGATGTTGTGGATGCGATTCAAGGCCGGGATAGTACACACGCTCAACCGCAGGATGCCCCTCCAGCCAAC
>JAAELZ010000875.1 GCA_024226105.1 Pseudomonadota bacterium
GCCTTGTTTGTGGCAACACAGATTGAATGGAATAACACGCCCGCCGGGAATGTAGTTCAGGCTGGTGCCAGTTTGAGTATCGAGGCGGGAGAAAAAGCCAAAACCACCGATACTGAGATGAGCTTTAGCGATTTACGTACCGGCGGTGTCATGCGACCAAAGCGCCTAAAAAAACCAGACGCAGATTTATCACCGCCCGTGAAACGGGTGCAAACTGGCGCAGCAACAAGTACCCCCTTAGCGGCGACTTCAACACCTTTTCAAACCAGACCGGGGGTGCAAAGTTCGTATTCGGGCGTGAATGTAACGTTTTCAAAAGCAGTGAAGCCCTAAGCAGGGAAAAAGCCTGGAATATAGTGGGACTGAAGTCCCACCGCCTATTTAGTTGTTGCCGGTTTGCCGAAGGCGGTTACTAGCTCGGCCTGGCTTATACCTTGAAACTCAACTTTTTTATGCGTTGAAGTAAGACCTTTAACGATATTTACCTGTTTAGGCGCCAGGCCCAGGCGTTTTGCTAATAAACGCTCGACGCTTTTATTGGCTTTGTCTCTATCCGGCGGGGCGCTGATACGGAGTTTAAGTTCCAGGCCGAGCCATCCGGCTACTTTCGACCGCGAAGCGCCCGGTACAACCTTTACCGCGAGGGTGGCGCTCATGAAACACTATAGATTAAATTGAAGCAGGGGAATATCACGACCTTCGACAGATCGTGAGGGGATGTCCTTGACCTTGGTAGCGCCCATTTTGATGTAAAACTTCTCCGCATACGGGTCACTGTGGATCATCATGTGTGACGCTCCCAGGGCTCGGGCTTTCTGTGCCGCATGCTCAAACAGGCGTTGCCCCAGGCCTTTGCCGATTGAGGTTGGTTCAACGAAAAGTGCGTTCAATTCAACTGAATCATCAGGTCCTGCTTCCATATCCAGAGCATAAAAACTACAGATGCGGCCGTCGCAGGTTCCCACACGAAACAGGTAACGATCATCAATCAGATCATCGGCGTTGATCGTCAGTTCATCGTCAAAGGCCTCCATGAACTTTGGCGAGTAACCCCAATAAGCTTTGGCCAGGTGGGCCAGCTGAGTCAGCTGCTGGGCTTCAGTGGGATCTACTTCCCTGACCTCAAAATCAACCTGGCTCATTGCAACTCCTGAAAATAGTTTTAAATAGAGGCTGATAGCATACCGCAAAGCCGGTGTTTTCTGTAGACAATTAGCCGGGCTCTTGTGTATTTTAAAATTTGCCGCATATAGGCAGTTCCCAACCCATATTTTTTGCGGTGATTCTGAAAGGGAAATAGGCATAGCGCTTTACCTGTTTATGCTGTACCCTGCGCGCCGCCTCCGACGGACACATAGCCATATCATGAGTTTTAGCGATTTAAATTTATCCGCAAGCCTGCTCCAGGCAATTGACGAGCAGGGATATTCCACGCCTTCACCTATTCAGCTTCAGGCCATCCCGGCCGTGCTCGCCGGAAAAGATGTAATGGCAGCAGCGCAGACCGGTACCGGGAAAACGGCCGGCTTTACCTTGCCCATTCTGGAAAGATTATCTACCGGTCCGAGGGCTAAACCCAATCAGGCACGTACGCTGATCATTACGCCTACGCGGGAATTGGCCGCCCAGGTGAATGATAGCGTAACAACCTACGGTCGTTTTCTTCCGCTTAAATCTACCGTGGTTTTCGGTGGGGTGAAAATCAACCCGCAGATGATGCGCCTTAGAAAAGGAGTGGATATTCTGGTGGCGACACCCGGTCGTCTGCTGGATTTGTATAATCAGAATGCGGTACGCTTTGATCAACTCGAAGTGTTGGTGCTGGATGAAGCTGATCGCATGCTGGATATGGGTTTTATTCACGATATCCGAAAAATTCTTGCTTTATTGCCTAAGCAGCGCCAGAACCTGATGTTTTCGGCCACCTTCTCGGATGATATCCGCAAGCTGGCGAAAACGATCGTTCATGACCCGGTAGAAATATCGGTCAGCCCGCGCAATACCACGGTTGAGACGGTTAAGCACTGGATTTGCCCGGTGGATAAAAAACAAAAATCTGCTTTGTTGACCAAACTTATAAAGGACAATGAATGGGAGCAGGTATTGGTGTTTTCACGTACCAAACACGGAGCCAACCGCCTGACGCGGCAACTCGAAGAACGCGGCATAAAAGCCGCAGCCATTCATGGTAACAAAAGCCAGGCCGCACGAACCAAAGCACTGGCCAATTTCAAGCAGGGCTCCTTGCGCGTGCTGGTGGCAACCGATATTGCGGCCCGCGGTATTGATATTAGCCAGTTACCACAGGTGGTGAATTTTGATCTGCCCAATGTGCCGGAAGACTATGTGCATCGAATCGGCCGTACCGGTCGTGCCGGTAAGCGTGGTCAGGCGGTATCCCTGGTCAGTGCGGATGAAATCAAACAGCTTACGGACATTGAACGTCTGATTAAAACCGTGCTGGAGAGGCGTTTGATCGATGGTTTTGAACCGGTGCATGATTTACCTGCGTCGCCCCGTGATTTCCGCCCGATAAAGGCCAAAAAACCGAAAAAACCCAATCATCATCAGGCGGGTGAAGGGCGACATGGTGGAAAGCCGTCGGGGCGCAATGCGAACCGGCATGGGCAGGCCAATAACGGTAATTCACGGCGTAAGAAAACGGGTTCCGAGCGAAAATCCGTAAGCAAAAGTAGCCCCTGGGCTAAGGCGAGTGCTAAACGGCGTAGTAAGGCTCGGGGTTGAAACCCTGTTTTCTTTGTTTATCTCGTTCCTGTGCTGCGTCGTAGAAGGATGTGGTGAGCATGACCTCCCCTTTGTAAAAGGGGGATCGAGGGGGGGGTGGCTGGTAAATAACGCTCTGGTTTTCCGAATTAGTGGTTGATTTTAAATCTCCCCCAGCCCCTCATTGATAAAGAGGGGAGCTAATGAATTTGCATCTTGTATTCTAATCCCTGGGCTCACAACCACTGGCTAATTGACCAACAAACGCGCTTACTTTTTCCACGGTTTCAGCGCGATCGGCCTGAGTTTCATCACATTGTTTAATTATGTCAATAATCGCCGATCCCACCACCACAGCGTCGGCATATTTGCCGGTTGCTTTAACGTGTTCCGCGGTTTTGATGCCAAAGCCAACGGCGAGCGGCAGATCGGTTTGATTGCGAATACGGTTTAGTGCAGCTTCAACGTCTGCCTGCTGCGCGGAGGCGGTGCCGGTGATGCCTGCGATGGAGACATAATAGACAAAGCCGGAGGCGTTTTTCAGCACGACTTTCAGGCGATTATCGTCGGTCGTCGGGGTGGTCAGGCGGATCCAGTCGATGCCCTGTGCACGCGCGGGATGACATAATTCATCATCTTCCTCGCTGGGTAAGTCGACAATGATCAGACCGTCTATACCGACTTCATCGGCGCGATTGAGGAAGTTTTTCACACCCATGTGATAAATCGGGTTGTAGTAGCCCATCAGGATGATCGGGGTCTCAGCATTTTTCTCGCGAAATGCGGCGACCTGGTCCAGCGTTTTTCTCAAAGTCATGCCACTGGCCAGCGCGCGCAGATTAGCAAGCTGGATAGCCGGGCCATCCGCCATTGGGTCTGAAAAAGGCATGCCCAGTTCGATCACATCTGCGCCGGCATTGGCGAGGTTGGCAAAAATCTCGTAACCGGTTTCCGGGTCGGGGTCTCCCGCTGTGACAAAGGTCACCAGCGCAGGGCGGTTTTCGGTTTTGAGCCGGGTGAAAAGCTTGTTTAAACGTGTATCGGCCATGTTAAATCTCCACGCCCAGGGCTTTAGCGACGGTGAACACGTCTTTATCACCGCGTCCACACATGTTCATAATGATGATTTGTTCCTTGTCCATTTCGGGCGCAATTTTGCACACATGGGCCAGCGCGTGGCTGGGTTCCAGTGCGGGAATGATGCCTTCGGTCCGGCAACACAACTGGAAGGCTTCCAGTGCTTCTTCATCCGTAATCGCAACATAGTTAACGCGGCCGGTATCGTTTAACCAGGAATGCTCAGGGCCGATGCCGGGGTAGTCCAGTCCCGCAGAAATGGAATGCGCATCTTCAATCTGGCCATCATCATCCTGTAGTAAGTAGGTACGATTTCCGTGTAACACACCGGGTTCGCCTCCGGTTAATGAAGCGGCATGCTTTCCTGTCTCAAGGCCCAGTCCGGCGGCTTCGACGCCGTGAATTTGAACGTCTTTGTCGTCCAGAAACGGGTGAAACAGCCCAATTGCATTTGAACCGCCGCCGATGCAGGCAACCAGCAGATCGGGCAGGCGGCCTTCGACTTCCTGCAACTGCTGTTTTGCCTCAATTCCGATCACGGTCTGAAAATCTCGTACCATTTCAGGATAGGGGTGGGGGCCGGCTGCGGTGCCGATGATGTAAAAGGTATCGTCGACATTGGTCACCCAGTCGCGCAAGGCATCATTCATCGCGTCTTTAAGCGTACCGGTGCCGCTGGTAACGGGCACGATTTCAGCGCCGAGTAGTTTCATGCGAAATACGTTAGGAGCCTGGCGCTCGATATCGGTTGCGCCCATGTACACCACGCAGGGTAAATCGAATAAAGCACAAACCGTTGCGGTTGCTACACCATGCTGTCCAGCGCCAGTTTCGGCAATAATGCGCTTCTTGCCCATGCGTTTGGCCAGCAATATCTGCCCCAGCGTGTTGTTGATCTTGTGTGCGCCGGTATGATTCAGTTCGTCTCGTTTGAAATAGATTTTTGCGCCGCCCAGTTTCTCGCTAAGGCTTTTGGCGAAATAAAGCGGGCTGGGGCGTCCGACGTAGTGTTTGGCCAGGCTTTCAAGTTCTGCTCTGAATTCGGGGTCGTCCTTATAGCGATAATAGGCTTTCTCGACTTCAAGAATCAGCGGCATCAAGGTTTCAGCGACAAAGCGCCCGCCAAAAATACCAAAATGTCCGTCATGATCAGGAGCAGACTGAAAGGATTCCGGGTTCAGGTTCTTATCTAAGGCCATGGTAGTGCGGGCAATTGCCCGGGCATATTAAACAGGCGGCGAGTATAGCTCAAAGAGAAGTCCTGTAAATAGCTGCCAATCCTGTTTTGTCCAGTCTGGTTGTGGTCGTGGAGGTTTATGCCGGTGTAAGTTGTAAATAGGTCTGCGGAGAAATGCCTCGACGCACAGGGTAGACTCCGCTGATGGTTAAGCCCGCTTGATGAATGTCCTGCTCAAATGTCTTAAACCAGATCGGAATGCGATCATCAGGCGTAACACCTTTGAGGGTGTTTGATAAATGGAACCGCAAAGCGGATAGCGCGAAATTTGAAAAAAAGGAAACGATGATTCGATCTTTGCTGATGCGCTTTAATTCAGCCAGAACCTGCTGACGTAGTGCGGCTTCAGGATAGTGATGAAACAGGCGGTTACAGATAATGGCATTAAAAGTATCGTCTTCAAATGAGGTGTTGAGAATATCTTCGCGCTGGAATACCAGCCGGGCAGATTTGTCAGGCTGATCTTTTAGCAGATTTTCATGGTAGGTCTGCGCCGCCTCTATCATAGCGTGTGCGTAATCAGCGGCGACAACGGCATAACCGCGATCAAGTAACATCATTTCCAGTCGCCCGGTGCCACAGGGAAGATCCAGCACCCGGGAATCAGCGGGCAACCCGGACAAGGCCGATTCAATACAGGCCATTTCCCGTTTGTTCTTGCTGTTGTTCAGCGTGTTTTTTTTGACCACATATTTGCTGGCGACCTCGGGATGGTCGAATCTTGACTGGGTATTAAGGTAACTATCGGGTCTATTTGAATCTGACATAATTATCTGGATTTGAGCTTGTTGCTAAGGCTGTCTAATGCCGTTTTTAGTTCAGGGTACGAATATGAGGCGGCGAGTCTATCTAACAACGCCAGTTGTTGCACCGTTTTTAGTTGGCTGGATTGCAAATACCGGCCAAAAAAAGATTCGATTCCGCTCTGTTTAATGAGTTGGTAGTCTTGCGGGTAGCGCAGGATATTGCGAAAGAACTTTTCCCGATCTTCGACAGAGATCGCTTTTTTACGCAATTTTGTGGATTGAAAATCGATCAGTGCGAAACGCGAATTCGGTTGCCAAATGATGTTCCCAAGATGAAAACCTTTAAAAAATACGCCCTGATGGTGTAGCCGGCAAATATAGCCCGGCAAGCGGGCCACAGCCTCACTTTGTTTCTCCGGGTCGGTATCAAGCGCTCTGATAGAGGAGCCCGGTATCAGGGGGTAAACCACAAAATGTAATTTCATTTCCCGGCATCGCCCCAGTGATTCGACCGTAGCAGCATCCAGGTCCAGTCGCGCGAGTCGTTCTGAGGTGCGCTGAAACCTGAGCGCATACGGAACCAGGAAGTTGGAAGTCAGGCGTCGTTTTGGCCGGAATACTTTGACTATTTTATTCTCGGGTGTCAGGTAAACGCGGGGTCCCTGGCGCCCGGGTTCCAGCACCTTGGCATCCTTTACCTCCTGTTCAAATTCTGTCTGGGTGAAATTGTCCATTCCTGAGGTTTATGTATCGCATTTTAACGGGCGCGTATTTTAACCTAAATCCCTCAGTTGATCGCTGTTTGCGGCTCTAACACTCCCTTCACGATGTTCAACCAAGGTTTTCAGATTTAACCAAAGTTGATTTTGGTTTTATATCTTATTGCCGGGTGAATTCCACAACCAGGCGGCTCCGCGCACACCTGAGCTGTCACCGTGCTGGTTCTTTACGATACGCGTACGCAGGGTATCGCTGAAGATATGCTGTTTGAGTGTACGAACGCCGTCGTCGTATAAAGAATCAATATTGGATAAACCACCGCCCAGGACCACAACATCAGGATCGAGAATATTAATAACACTGGCCAGAGCGCGCGCGAAATGAGCGTGATAGTGTTCCAGGGCCGTTTTTGCAGCGGGCTCATTATCTAATCCACGTTCAGCTATTTCTTTTGCGCCTGCTGCCCCCCTGCCACCGGCGTACTGCCAGGTTTTGACTAATCCCGGGCCGGATAAATAGGTTTCTACGCAGTCCCGTCGGCCACAGTAACAGGGGCGTCCTTGTGAGCCAAGCGGGTTGTGCCCCCACTCACCGGTATTGTTCTGCGCGCCGTTGATCAGTTTACCATCGGCAACGATACCGCCGCCTGTTCCGGTCCCGAGGATGACGCCAAATACAAGCTGTGCGCCACTGGCTGCACCGTCTGTTGCTTCTGAAAGTGCAAAACAATTGGCGTCGTTTGCTATTCGGATCTCTCTGTTCAGCAGGCAGTTCAGGTCTGCCAGAACCGGTTTTCCATTCAGACATACGGTATTCGAGTTGCGCATCAATGCCGTGAGCGGCGACAATGAGCCGGGAGTTCCTATACCGACCTGGCAGGGGGTGCCTGCCCGGGTTTCAAGTTCCAAAACCAGAGCGGCGATATTTTGCAAAACGGTATTATAACCCCGGACCTGGGGAGTGGCTCTGCGCAGTCGATGAATGATTTGGCCCTGATCGTTCAGAACGATGCCTTCGGTTTTGGTGCCGCCCAGGTCTATGCCAATTCTCATTTGTTGAGCAGCTTAACCGCTCTGGTCAGCGCTTTTTAAAACCCGCCGGATTTCAGTTTTGGCGTTCTGGATGACAGAATCTCTATCCAGATCCGCCAGGATTTTTTTGACCACCAGTTTCGGCCCCGCAGTTCCCCATGATTTACCTTTGGCGAGATACGCTTCGGCCGCTTCACCCACCACCAGGGTACTGTACCAGGCGACACCGCCCTGGGCGACGCCGGTCACCACGGTTGAAATCCCGGCCGTTGATATCTTTAATGCCGAAGAGGCGAGGTGAATCGCCCAGAAAGTTCCGTAGAGGGCGAGCATTTGCCCCGCAATACTTTTAATCAAATCCCCGGCCTCCGCTTTTGTCATCGGCAAGCCGTATATACGTGACAGGTGGATAACCATGCCCACATCAATCGCAGCGGCCGCCAATAAATCAGCAACCGGCAACGGGTTTAGTGCGACCGCGATGCCTTTGGATATGCAATAAAGGCGGATTGTTTCCTGCCCCAGAGATTCGCGCGCCTGGATAATTTTTTGCCCCAGTTGAGCGCTTAGATTGCCTGCGAATAAGCTGGCGTTTAAGGCGCTAAGGGTTTTGCCTTCGGTTTCAATGATCTCCCACAACCTGGTTTGCAAGGCGTTTATATCTGCTGGTCTGCTGCGTTGGCTTTGTACTTCATTGCCGTGTTCGTCCAGGCGAATAAGCGTTTGATCTGGCGGCGATGCAGCCGCGAACAAAATATTTTTCGGGTCAATCATGCCCGAAACCTTGTCGATAATGCTTTGCTTTAAAATCGCCTGTTGTGCTTGCGTGTATTGATCCGCCTTATTGATGATCAGCACCATCGGTCGCGCCGTCACGAGCAATGCCTTCAAAGCCAGCATTTCGATTTCTGTGATATCGCCATCCACTACGAACAGCACCAGGTCGGCGACTTGCGCCGCGTCCAGCGCGAGTTGTTCCCGGGCATCTCCGTAGGCTTCATTGATGCCGGGGGTGTCAATTAAAAACACGCCATCGGCTTCACGTGTTTGCCATTCTGCCTGGCGGGTCTGAGTGGTTTCACCATGCAATACGCTGACTGAGAACAGATTTTCACCGATCAGCGCATTTAATAATGAGGATTTGCCGACACTAACGCGCCCAAATACCACAATGTGAAGGTGCTGGTTCTCGAGCCGGGCAAGCATTTCGCCAAGCTTTGCATATTCACTTTGTAGTGCGCCTCGAACCGAAGCTGGAACACGTTTGTCGTGCAGCATCTGCGTAAGGCTTTCTTTGGCAAGAGTCAGATCGCTACCCTGGTGTTGAGCATCTTTAATCATGGTGTTGTTTTTCCTTGTACCGACTGGCCTCGAACACCAGTTTCGCCAGTTCCGCGGCCCTGCCCGGCAGGTTCTGGCCCTGCATGTTCTGGTTTAAATAATCCCCAAAACTGATTGCTGCCGGGATGGGTTTTAAAGCGCCACGCTGGCGCAGGGTTTTATGCACGGCATGCCCAAGGGCGTCAAATATAAGGCCGTAGGCAAAGGCATGCGTCAAACCGCCGCTTACCGTACCGACGCCTGGAAATGCTTTCATCGCATTTCCGGCAACCGCGAGTAATAGCGGGACGGTTTTCTTTATCTGGCCCTGGCTGAAATCGAAAAACTGGTCGATATCGAGGGTTTTAACCGGTGTGTCATACAGTTTGCACAGTTGTTTAACCATCGCCGTGCCGACGATGCCCTGAATGATTAAATCGCTGCCGGGGCTGAGCGAGGCCAGCGCGCCGAAAATGGCTTTTCGGGTGGAAGATTTTACAATTTTTTCGCCTTCGAGTTGCCGGTGCGCCAGGGTGGCTTCATCCAGTTTCTGCTTGATCAGCACAAAAACGCTGACGTCGCGCAGCAGGTTGAGCTGTTCGGATTGCACATCGATCTGCTCCTGGATAGCGAACGCGAGTGCGTTTACGTCCGGAATACGTGGTCGTGTCCGGCTGCGCTCCTCCCCATCAGCCCCTATTTGAATCACTTCTTCTTCGCCGCCGGATTGCACAAAAGCGAGGGTTATGTGTTCTGACTGCTTGAGTCGAATACGAAGACTTTTCTCGATCAATTTCCTGTCCGTGTTACTAAGACGGTCGCTCTTATTTATACAGATTATCAGGGGTTTATTGTAGTTGAGCAGGTGGAATACATCCTCAAGCTGGCTGCGGCTGAGATCTGATTCGCACACATAAATGACCAGCTGCGCACGTCGGGCTTCTTCCTCAATCAGTGTCTCAAGTTCGCTTCCGGCTTCATTTTGGCCGGGCAGGTCGGAGAGCACCAGTTCATCGCCCGCGCTACTTTTCCACAGGTATTGTTTTATTTCCTGTGTTGAACCCGCGCGCACGCTGATATCCACTTTTGCCTCGGGTAACAGCGCTTTAATAATAGAAGATTTCCCCGTGCTGACGTCACCAAACAGGGCAACATAAATTCTGCCACTGGCTTTGCGCGCATTGAGTTCGATCAGTTCCTGTTGAAGGCCTTCAGTATTGATTCCAATGTTCTCTGCTTGCTCCAGCTGAGTATTGAGTTGCTTCTCATTTAGAGGTGTATCGGAATGAGGAGCACGGGGTGCTTGCGGACGCAGGATTTTGTAAATCAGCCAGAAGCTACCCAGGATGAACAGTATTATCAGCGCGGTATAGGTATAAAATAACGGTTTGGGGACGCTCTGCATACGTTCCCAGACCTCCAGTGCATTGCGTGTAGCAAAAAAAACAAAGATCAGAAACAGCGAGGCCACAATAAATGTCAGCAGCGCAAGCAGGCGGCGGGTCTTTTTCCCGGGTTGGTCCATGATGTGGGTTGTTTGATTACAGGCACGCATATTATGGCAGCGAGTGTGCTCAATTCAATGGAAAAGATTTGCTAAAGGGCGTGGTATGGTTTACAGATTGGCCTCCCCCTTTGTTAAAGGGGGATCGAGGGGGATTTGCGGTGTTTGACTGGTGGGTTATTGCCGCGTGGTTTGTTAAGGGAGTTCAAATCTTCTCCAACCCCTCTTTATCAAAGAGGGGGGGGCTTGCGGGGATATCAGTTATAGCGTGAGGTTACCTGTTATTTTCGTTGCCAGGCGTGAAAACGTTTCAACAGCTTCAGTTGCCAGGTTTTGGTATTGGCTTTTTTCCAGTTGCCCGCGGCAAATTTCACCGCTTCCATGCGCGTAGGATAAATGTGGATGGTCGACAGAATTTTATTCA
>JAAELZ010000876.1 GCA_024226105.1 Pseudomonadota bacterium
ACCCCCGAAGCCGGGTGAAGGGGTTAATCCCGCGATTATCTATACAGCTGATTTGTGTGGTGCGGATACCATCCTGGCGCTCGGAGGTGTTCAGGGTATCGCTGCCATGGCCTTTGGCCTGTTTACCGGTCATGCAGCGGATATTCTGGTCGGGCCGGGGAATCGATTTGTTGCGGAAGCTAAGCGTATGCTATTCGGTCGTGTAGGTATCGACCTGTTTGCCGGTCCCACAGAAATTGCTATTATTGCAGATCATACAGCGGACCCGGCGATCGTTGCCAGTGACCTCGTTGGCCAGGCTGAACATGGGCTGGATTCGCCCTGCTGGTTGATTACCCTGGACAAAGAACTGGGCGATAAAGTGCTTGAGCTGATGCCGGGCCTGATTGCCAAATTGCCCGATACCGCGCGTACGGCGGCTGAAACTTCCTGGCGTGATTACGGCGAGGTGGTACTTTGCTCCGACCGTGAAGAGGCTGCTGTTGTTAGTGATCGCTATGCCGCTGAACATCTTGAGGTTCAGGCGCAAGACCTTGACTGGTGGGTCAATCGATTGCGCAACTATGGATCACTGTTTGTCGGTGAAGAAACCACCGTGGCTTTCGGTGACAAATGCTCGGGCACTAATCACATCCTGCCTACTAAGGGCGCCGGTCGTTATACCGGTGGTTTGTCAGTAGGTAAATTCATTAAAACAGTGACGACCCAGCATATGAGCCGAGAAGCAAATCGGGAGGTAGCAGCGGCCTGCGCAAGAATCTCCCGTCTTGAAGGTATGGAGGCACACGCTCGTACGGGTGATGATCGACTTTTCAAATATTTTCCCGGAGAGGCGTTTAGTTTGGAGCCTGATTCATTGAGCTGATGACTGGCTTTAGTCTTGCTGGCAAAGTAGCCCTGGTAACAGGCGGAACCTCAGGTATAGGGCGGCGTCAGGGAATTGCTTTAGCGCAGGCTGGCGCAGCCGTTGTCCTGCTTGGTCGCCGGGAGTTACAACTCAATGAAGCGGTAGCTAGTATCGAAGCAGCAGGGGGGAAGGCAGCCGCGTTTTCCGCCGATCTGGGTGATCGCAGTAAACTGGCTGACGTTGCGGAGCGCACTGCCCTACCCTTTGGGTCGATCGATATTTTGGTCAATGCAGCCGGGGTTAACTTTCGTCAGCCAGCCGAAGATATTACGCTTGAGAGTTGGGATCAGACACTCAACCTTAACCTGGCCGTGCCATTTTTTCTCGCTCGCTGCCTGGTTCCAGCCATGCAAAAAGCGGGCTGGGGTCGTGTGATTAATATTGCATCCCTTCAGTCAAGCCGGGCATTCGAGAACGGGCTGGCTTACGGTGCTTCCAAAGGTGGTATTGCCCAGTTGACGCGCGCAATGGCTGAAACCTGGTCGCGACATGGAATAAGTTGCAATGCGATCGCGCCCGGGTTTTTTCCGACTGAGCTGACGGCACCCGTTTATGAGCACCCTGAATTGCTGGATAAGCTGGCGGCTCAAACGGCCATCGGACGCAATGGGGAACTTTCAGACCTGGACGGTATCACCGTTTTTCTGGCTTCGCCCGCTTCTGATTACATTACAGGCCAGGTTATCCATCTTGATGGTGGCTTTACTGCAAAATAAGTAAACAAAATTATGAAAGCACTTGTATATACAGACACGCTCGAGATGGAGTATCGTAATGAACCCAAACCTGTTCCGGGACCCGGTGAGGCGTTGGTCAAATTAGAAGCCGTGGGAATTTGCGGTTCTGATATGCACGCCTATCATGGTCATGATGCCCGCCGCGTCCCGCCTTTGATTCTCGGGCATGAAGCCGTGGGTGTTGTGCAGAATGGGCCTCTAAAGAACAGGCGTGTGGTACTCAACCCACTGATGACCTGTGGCCATTGTGACCACTGTCAGGGAGGGCGTTCCAACCTGTGCTCAGAACGGGAACTCATCGGCATGCGTCTTGCCGGTGCCTTTGCACAATACATCACGATTCCTGAACGCAATCTGCTGGATATGCCCCAGGATATGGACTCCGTAATAGCAAGCCTGGCTGAACCCGCAGCAACTTCATTACACGCAATCTATTTGGCCGAACAAGTGTTGCATCGGCCGATTTCCGAATGTCGAGCTCTGGTACTAGGGGGTGGTTCTATAGGCGTATTCGCCGCGCTGCTTTTGAAACACAAAGGTTGCACTGAGATTTGCCTGGGCGATACCAATTCGCTGAGAAGGAGCACAGCCAAAAAACTGGGGTGCTGCACAGTTTATGATCCACTGGCTAAAGATTTGCCCGAGGAAAACAGCTTTGACCTGGTGATAGATGCTGTTGGCAGTGGCCGGACTCGCGCAGCATCATGTTGCTTCGTTAGAGCTGGCGGTGTTATTTCTCATGTTGGTCTCCAGGATAATGAACCCGGGCTCGATACGCGCAGGATAACTCTCGACGAGATTACCTTCCTGGGTAACTACACCTATAGTGCGGTAGACCTGCGTGCGGCTATCCATGCTTTATATGAGGGTGCGCTCGGCCCTTTGGATTGGGTGGAGACGCGCGCACTCTCTGAGGGGGCTTCCGCATTTCGGGAAATACATGAAGGTAGTGTGGCGGCCCCCAAAATTGTTTTACGCCCATAAGCCATTTTGCATAGAAATTGTTTGTTCAAGGTACTGTAGAAGGCTGGGTCCGGTTGGCGAATTTGTGCTTGGGTAGATTTTCTATCCAGGGGCCTATTTCGCGACGATCTGATAGTACAAAACGAATTGATACAGTATAAAAATTGAAAGCAAGACGAGGCCTTTGATTCGGGTAATCACACAAAAACTGGCCCTGGGAAAGCGAGATAAAAGGTAAATAAGTATTGTCAGGCCAACCATAACAGGTAAATCGCGAGAAATTGCGACGGCTGAAATAGTGAAGTCGGTTAGAACGGCTGGTAACCCGATTACGGCCAAAGAGTTGAACATATTGGAGCCAATGACATTACCCATAACCAGTTCCGGTTCTCCCTTGCGTGCGCCTGCTATCGCGGCAGCCAGTTCGGGAAGGGAAGTGCCGAGTGCGACAATCGTTAGCCCGATAATAAGTTCGCTGATGCCTAAATAGGTCGCGATGTTTACCGCACCCCAAACCAGGAGTTTTGAACTTGCAACCAGTACCACTATCCCAATTGAAGTCTTTATCAAAGCCCGTGCGGTTGAGACGTCGCGCGGGATTTCCTGATCCAGTTCGAGGGAAACAGGGTCATTTTTGTCTGTTTTGCTGAAACGTACCAGGTACCCCAGGGACAAGATTAAAAATCCGAGCAACAAGACGCCATCGCTAAAGCTGAGTTGTGTGTCCCATAAAACCCAAACCATCAATGTGGTCGCGAGAAGCAGAATTGGAAACTCTCTATTGATCAGTTTCGAGGTAAACGACAGGGGTATGAATAACGCCGTTGCACCCAGAATGAGCCCGATATTAGCGATATTAGAACCCATTGCATTGCCGATTGCCAGGTCGGGCGTGTCGTCAAATACGGAAAACAGGGATATTAGAATTTCCGGTGCCGATGTTCCAAACCCGATAATGGTGATACCTATGATCAGCGTCGAGACCCCCAGGTTGCGAGCAATGATTGCGGCACCGTCGACGAAGAAATCGGCGCTCCAGACCAGCAGGGCCAGTCCAAGAACAACGGCAATAATAGACAGCAGCATCGGGTAAAAACCTATAAATGTTAGTGAATATGCAAACCTGAAACAACCCGGCTTAACAGCGTGTCATCTGGTTTTCCGGTTTCAACATACTACGCAGAACTGCGTTGTATGTTGTTTCGAATTATCAACGATGATATTTACGCTTAGTTTATCATTAAAGCAAAGAAAATTATAAAAAATAGACGTAGAACCGTAAAAATGATACAAGATGTATCATTATTTGTGATACGATGTTCGTGTTTTTATTGTCACTTCTTTGAATTTTAGTATGAAGCATACCGAGCAGCCTTATGATTACATCATAATTGGAGCAGGTTCTGCGGGATGCGTGTTGGCAAACCGGCTATCGGAAGAGGCCGGCAGACGTGTATTGCTTATAGAGGCGGGTGGACGCGATATCAATCCCTGGATTCATATCCCGGTAGGCTACTTTAAAACCATGCACCATCCGGCCACGGACTGGTGCTATGAAACCGAGCCTGATGAAGGGATTGCCGGACGGAAGCTGCAATGGCCACGTGGTAAGGTGCTGGGCGGTTCAAGTTCATTGAACGGTTTGCTTTATGTGCGCGGCCAGGCGCAGGATTATGATCGTTGGGAGGAACTGGGGAACACGGGCTGGTCTTTCAAAGAGGTTTTACCCTATTTCAAAAAATCTGAAGACCAGGAAAGAGGGGCGAATCATTACCATGGTATCGGCGGCCCGTTGAAAGTGTCAGATTTGAGGCTACGACGGCCCATAGCAGATTTTTTTATCAAGGCGGCGATCCAGACGGGGATTCTCTTTAATGCGGATTACAATGCTGAGAAACAGGAAGGTGTTGCCTATTTTCAGCAAACCGCCTACAAGGGTTTTCGCTGGAGTACCGCGAAAGGGTTCCTCAAGCCCGCACGTAAACGCCCGAACCTGACGGTTGTCTCTCGGGCGCAGGTTA